>JBJTRB010000333.1:0-21127 GCA_046075925.1 Bacteroidota bacterium
CCAAAAGGAAAATCGATTGGAAATCATTATCGGCATAATCTGTCAGGAACAGGACTCTTTCAGGATGCTTGAAAAGCACTCCCGCCGGTATGACCAAAACCGGACATCCGCAATGAGCAGAAAGCTCCGAGGTATTGGTTCCTAGCATTTGTCCTCCCCAACCATTGGCTCCACCTGTACCCATTACGACCAGATCAATCGACTCCTCTTTGACAATGTCCAGGATACGGTCAGCTGCCAATCCTTGAACAGAGAGACAGGTGACATTCGAATATCCGGTCGTACCGATCAAATCCATTCGCAACCGATCCAGTAGCAGCGAAGATTCCTGCTCCAATTCATTCATACCTGCAACGTGAACCAACTCGTCGCCAGCCAATACCGGCAAATGAACTGAATGGAAAAGTATGACCCGAGCATCGCATGATGCAGCCAATTGTATAGCATATAGAGCTGCGGCCATACCGATATCGGAAAAATCTACAGGCACTAAAAGGCGCCTGAACTGGAAGGATGAGGGATTTTTCATCAGGTAAAAATGTATCGGTAAAACTAACCTTCCGAAAATGCAAGCATAATGACCTACATCATGTTCCGACCTGAAATTTGACTCGAATATTGCACCTGGCTTGAAAGTGCTTGTAAATCAGCCATAATCTCCTATTTTTGAATACGATGGAACGAGAACCGAAAAAGAATAAATACCAATTATTGGTATTGGGTATCGTCCTGTCAACGGCCATCCTTTCAGCCAGGATGTTCCTTAATGGAAATGCCCATTTTGAATTCCTCTACCCTTTAATCGTTCTTCTTACCATTTCGGTACCCGACAAGCGGACCACTTTTGATTTCAGCGTGGGATTAACCCTGATCATCCTGCTGGACTTTTTTCTCGATAAAGAAAAAGCCAGCATTGAAAACAAGATCATACCGTTGTTACTGCCGATACTATTTGTCTGGGCATTTGCATTTGCCATACTCAAATACAAAGACAGTCAGGCCAAACTCATCAAAAGCACCCAACACCTCAATGCGATGTTCGAATTCGCAACCGAGGGCATCATCATCAGCAACCAGAAAGGTGAAATCATCCTTGCCAATCCGACCTCCTGTCAGCAATTGGGTTACACAGAGGAAGAATTGATCGGCAAAAAGGTGGAGGAATTGGTTCCCAATAGATATCGCGGTAACCATCCAGGACACCGAAAGCACTATTACGGATCTCCCCATAATCGTCCGATGGGAAAAGGCATGAACCTTTCAGCCAGAAAAAAGGACGGAAGCGAAGTGCCTGTAGAAATAAGCCTAAGCTCCTTCAAGATCGATGATGAAGTGCACGTTATCAGTTTCATCATCGATATCACCGAGCGCAGACAACACGAGCTGGAAATAACGAGAGCGAATGAAGAGCTTGAGCTGAGGGTGGAAATGAGAACGAAAGAATTGGCAGCTGCCAATCTATCCTTGGCTTTAGCCAATTCCAACCTCAAAGCGGAAATGCGAGAGCGGAACAAAGCGGAAGAAGCCTTACGAGATTCGGAACGACTTTATAGTACAATCGCGCACAATTTCCCTGACGGCATCATCTGCGTTTTGAATCACGAACTGAAGATCGTTTTCATTGATGGAAGAGAATTGGAGAGCCTGGGCATACGTAGCGAAGACCTATACGGCAAAGATTGGAGTTCCATGGGTTTGTGCAGGGTCGAAAGAGAAGAAGAAATGACTACAGCATTACAGCACGTATTCAAATGGGACACGACAAATGCCGAGTGCGAACACGATGGTCGTAGTTACTCCATGAATGCCGTACCACTACCTGACAACAAAGGAGAGGTGAAAGAAATCCTGCTGGTCATACGGAATATCACAAGGAGGAAAAATGCGGAAAAGGAGATGTTGATTGCGCTTGAAAAAGAACGCACCCTCAACGATATGAAATCGCGATTCGTGTCGATCGCATCGCATGAATTCCGCACGCCTCTGAGCACCATCTTATCATCCATTTCCCTCGTCGAGCGTTACGAAAAACCAGAAGAAAAGGAAAAGAAAACCAAGCATGTAGAAAGGATAAAATCTTCCGTTAAGAACCTGACTGAAATCTTGAACGATTTCCTTTCACTGGAAAAACTAGAGGCAGGAAAAATCGAGGTGCATCCGGAATCGATCGTGCTTCCTGCCTTTTGCGAAGAACTGGCAGAAGAGATGCAAGCAATCGCTCCGAACGGAGCTACCATCCAATACCATCATGATCACGGCGACACCGATTTCGTTTCGGACAAACAACTATTAAGAAACATCCTCATCAATCTGCTAAACAATGCAGTGAAATACTCCAAAACCGGTGGTAAAATTGATTTCAGAACCTCAGTGAATGGAGAAGTGAAGATCGAAGTGGAAGACCACGGAATAGGCATACCAAAGGAGGACCAGGAGCAGCTATTCGAGCGCTTTTTCCGCGCTGGCAACGTTACAGCCATACAAGGAACAGGACTTGGACTGAATATCGTACGCAAATACACTCAACTACTTGAAGGGTCCATCCACTTCACCAGTGTAGAAGGCAAAGGCAGCAAATTCACCGTTTTATTACCTAAACAACCTAATAATCACACCCATGAAAAAGATCTTGCTTATCGAGGACAACAAGGAAATGCGTGAAAACACGTGCGAGATCCTTGAACTAGCCAATTACAAAGTAATCACTGCACCGAATGGAAAGGCCGGCGTAGAGTCAGCCATAAAAGAACTCCCCGACCTCATCGTCTGCGACATCATGATGCCTGAACTTGACGGGTACGGAGTATTATTTCTGCTTGGCAAAAACCCATCGACAGCCGGAATACCTTTTATTTTCCTCACAGCGAAAGCTGAAAAGACTGATATGCGCAAAGGAATGAGCATGGGCGCCGATGACTATCTGACCAAACCCTTCGAGGAAATGGAATTGCTGAACGCCGTTGAAACAAGAATGCGTAAAAACGAGGTGTTCAAAAAGGAATTCTCCAAGAACGTGGATGGACTCAATGAATTTCTCGCCAATGCAAAGGGCCTGGAAGAACTGACTAAGCTTTCCGCCGATAAGAAGCCTCATCACTTCAGGAAAAAAGAATCCATTTACATGGAAGGCGACGAACCCACCGGAGTAGTCTTCATCAACAAAGGGAAAATAAAGACCTTCAAATCGAACGATGACGGCAAGGAATTCATCACAGGAATACATGTAGCCGGTGATTTCATTGCCTACAACGATTTGATTGAAAACACCGAACACCGTGAATCAGCCGAGGCAATCGAAGAATGTGAAGTGGTCAACATCCCTAAACAGGACTTCTTTTCCTTGCTTTATTCCGATCGGGATGTAGCTGCCAAGTTCATCAAGATGCTTTCCAACAACCTTCAGGAAAAAGAAGAAAGACTGCTTAACCTTGCTTATAATTCCGTACGGAAACGTGTCGCTGATGCGCTTTTGAATCTGCAAGGACGTTATACACTGAATGGTAGCCCTCAACCCTTCCCTATTTCCCGTGAAGACCTGGCCAGCATGGTAGGAACCGCAACGGAATCGGTTATTCGCACGTTGTCCGACTTCAAAGACGAGCGACTGATTGAAGTGAAGGACCGCAACATCGTCATCACTTCAGCTGATCGTCTTGCACGCATGAAGAATTGAAATAAAAATCCCGGCTGGATATTTACCAGCCGGGATTCTCATTCAAAGCCTTTACCGATTAAAGAACTGCGATTTCTTTGGCTTTGGCGACTGAAACTGCCGTTTTGGCGACATTCAATTTCAATACACCGTTCTCGTAAGTGGCTTTGATTTCCTCCTCCTTGGCATTTTCGGGCAAAGTGAAGGAACGGGAAAAAGAAGAGTAGCTGAACTCCTTGCGTGTGTAATTCTTGTCCTTCGTCTCTTTTTCGGTTTTACGCTCGGATGAAATGGTAAGGACACCATCAGCCACCTTCACATGGAAATCGTCGCGCTTGAGTCCGGGAGCGGCGAGTTCGATTTCATACATCTTATCCGTTTCAGATACATTCACGGCAGGAACCCAGTCCTTGCGGAACATTTCATCGAATCGGAGATTCTCGCTCTCGAAGAAATCGGAAAGCAAGTTGCGGAATACAGGCGAATAGCCATTTGATTTTCTAATGATTGACATGACTTTGATTTTTATAGGTTAAACAATCCGTTAATAATTACCCTGTAAAGATACCTTCACTGAATCCGGAGAGGCATGACGCGGGTCAACAGTTAAATTGACATTTAGCAGGCTGCCTGCAGCGCCTCTATACGGGTCGGTCTGCAACCTTGAGCGACAGCACGGGTAAGGAAGCTTGTTCGGAAACCAGACGCGTTACACTGGAATGAAAAAGCGTTTCAGGAAAATTCCGCTCGTGTGTATAGAGGACCATCAGGTCGCATTTCCTTTTCTTCAAGAAACTTCTTATGCCTTTCACCACATCCGTGTCTGTAACCAAATATCCGCAAATGGAAGGATAATTAATCCTTGAACGTATGCGCTTGGTCATTCTATCAACACTTTCGTCGGTATGTAACATATGGCGGTCATCCACGAATACAAAATCCAATTCCGAATCGAACGCTTTTGCAAAAGGAACCAGTGCTGCTGCTGCCTGTAAATTATCCTCGTTCAAATCGGTTGCGAATCCGATTCGAGGTAAACCTTTGAACTGCCTTCCAGCCGGGACGATTATCACTGAACAGTGTGCATGGCGAAGGACTTTGGCTGCCGTGCTTCCTATAAGTAAACGTTTTACCCTACCCGCCCCAGTGGCCCCCATGACAATCATATCCGCGCCGATGCTCTCCGCTGCTTCAACGATCGATTGGCTACCGATTCCTTGTGAAATCAAATGGTCCATCCTTAATCCAGGATACTTCTTCTTCAATCGCTTCTCTATCCTGGTGATTTTGGATTGTGCTAAGGAAGCCAATTGTCCTACAGCATCATGAATAGCGGTAAGCGGCGCATCGGAATATAAAGCAGGGATCTCGTAGAAGTGCGCTAATCGCAAATGTGCATCTGAAGCGACTGCAAGCGCGGCAGCATATTCGACGGCACTTTGAGAGGCCTTTGAAAAATCAGTCGGGCAGAAAAGCTGCTTCATATTTCAAACGATTAAAATGTAAACGAATCAGCTATCCAGTCGTTCTTTTACCCTGTCTGCCAAAGACTCCACAGCTCTTGATAGCGCATACAATGAAAGCAGCACAATGATCAGCGCAATTGATAGCGCCAGTAGATTCACCCATGGAAAAACGGAACCATTGCCAGCGTATGAACTACCCTGAGCTATCGCTGAAGAAGTGACAAGGGATAGGAAGAGAAGGAAAATGATGCGTTTCATTTGTTTTTTCTTCAAAAGTCAATTTTCAAGTAAAAAAGACCCATGATAGACATCAAAACTTCACATGATATTGGTCAGGATGTCAAGGCACAGAATTCCATTAGTTTGTATTCATCCATGAAAAACATCCTTGTACCTGTCGACTTTTCACCTGCTTCCGATAACGCTCTTTTATTTGCATCCTTTCTGGCCAAAAGATTAGCGTGGAACATACATATTCTCAACGGATTCCATTTACCAAATCCAATGGTCACATTACCCATCGAACTGGTCATTACCCTGGACGAGTTGAAATCAGACTCTGATTCAGCCTTGAAAAAACTTGCAGCCGACGCAAGTGCGAAAAGCGGTTTATCAATCGAACAGTACCATATCGAAAGCAGAAATGGCGGCACAGTCCATGAAATAGTCGATTACGCGCGTTACATACATGCCTCCTTGGTAGTCATGGGTATGAAGCCGAAAAATAACTACCGCGAATTCATAACCGGAAGTGCTTCCACGGACCTTATTCGAAAATCGGGACCACCTGTGCTTCTCGTACCTAGTGAATCAAATTACCAGAACATCGAGAAAATCACCTTCGCAACCGATGGAAGTCCGCTACCAAGCGCGGACCAAATGGAATTATTCAGGATGCTGACGGATACTTATTCCTGCGAAGTTGAAATTTGCCACATCTCATCCTCAGAAAATACGGAGCACAGAAACGAGGTGATAACCAAACTGGAGGGTGGATTCATGGGGATTCCTCACTCGTATGTGTTCCCAATCGCTTCTGATATAAATGAGGGATTGGAAAAGGTGATAAAAAGCAACGGGTCGCAGCTGGTAGCGATTACGGCGCATCCACACAATTGGATAACAAGAATGTCAGGGAATGATCATAGCCGATCGATGGCATTTGAAACCACGACTCCATTATTTGTCATGCACGCCTGAAGGATGAAGCAACTTTTCACGCTGTTCAGCCTCCTGTTACTGTTACTGTCACTTTTTCTTCCCACTTGGATAATTGCCCAGGATGCTAAAGCCATCGTCGAAGAGGCGGATCGTAAACTGAAAGGCAGCAGTTCCTATTCTGAAATCAGCCTTGAAATCATAAGACCCTCCTACAAGCGAAGCATGAAATTGTCTGCATGGACATTGGGCGATGACAGACTATTCATCCGTATCAATGAGCCAGTAAAGGAAAAAGGCACCGTTTTCCTGCGAAGAGGCAAAGAAGTTTGGAATTGGATACCCAGTATCGAACGATCCATCAAATTACCACCGTCCATGATGAGTCAATCCTGGATGGGCAGCGATTTCACGAACGATGATCTGGTAAAGGAAGGGAGCATGGTGAAGGACTATGAACATACGTTGGAAGCCGAGGAAATAGTCGATGGGCATGCCTGCTATAGAATAAGGCTGACACCTCACGAGGACGCTGCTGTAGTATGGGGAGCCGTGGTGCTTTGGATAGAGAAGAAGGAAAAATACATCCTCAAAGCGACCTACCATGACGAGGACGGGGAATTGATGAATACGATGATCGGTAGTGATGTACGGTTGCTGGGAGGGAAAACCATTCCGACAAGAATGGAAATGCATCCGGAAGGAAAACCTGGCAACAAAACCATACTCACTTACAGTGAACTTCGATTTGACATCAGAGTGAAGGAAGACTTTTTCAGTCCGCAACGACTTGGCCAGTGAACTACACCTACAAACTGATTTGGAGAAACCTGTCGAGAAATCGAAGAAGGACCGCCATATCCATGATGTCTGTGGCTTTCGCTGTCCTGACAGCAGTGTTCTTCCGATCGTTGCAACTCGGCGTATTCGAACACCTGGTGGATACCGTAGTCAGTCATCATACCGGTTTCATTCAAATCCATAAGAAGGGATATCAGGCGGAACAAGTGATAGCGAATTCATTTTCAGACGACTCGACATTCACATACAAGTGGAAATCATGCGGAGAAAATGACACCTTGCTGAGAAGACTAGAAAATTTCTGTCTGGCGGCTGTAAATGAAAAGACACGTGGCGTTTTGGTCATTGGCACAGAACCCAATCTTGAAGACCACCTGACCGGTATCAATACGAGAATCACGTCCGGTATAGGAATGAAAAATCAATCCGGAGTCTGGCTGGGGGAAGAGCTCGCGAAGGAACTCGGGGTGAATTACCAGGACACACTGGTACTATTCGGACAAGGCTATGAAGACGCGATGGCTGCTGGAAAATACCCCGTAGCGGGAACAGTCAAGATCACCAATCCTGAACTTAGCAGATCATTACTTTATCTGCCATTATCAGAAGCACAAGTGCTATTCAATGCCCCTGGCCGAATAACGACGGCAGTGGTGCTCGCGAAAAAAGAGCGAACTGAGGATGACAGGATTTCCAGCATGAGAGCATGCATGGGAGCAGACTATGAAACAGTCGGATGGAAAGAAATGATGCCCGACATAGAGAATCATATGCGTGCCGACAAAACATTCTTCTGGATAGAAATCGGCATTCTCTATTTCGTCATCGGATTTGGCATTTTCGGAACCCTGTTGATGATGACGAATGAACGAAAGAGAGAAAACGGCATGTTGCTGGCGATCGGAATGCAAAAAAGGAAATTGGGAGCGATTCTGTTCGGCGAAACAGTAGCAATAGGCATAACCGGAGCACTTATAGGACTGCTTATCAGTCTACCCATAATCAGCTACTTGGAAAGTCACCCGATGCGATTCAGCGGCCGGATGGCGGAAATCTATCAGCGCTACGGTTTCGAACCGATTTTTCCTACCGTGCTCAGATGGGAGATCCTATTCGAGCAAGCAGCCATTGTTTCGGTATTGACCATCCTTATAGGATTTTATCCGCTGAGCGTCATTCATCGTACCGATCCGCTTAAATCGATAAAAGACCGCTGAATGATACTCAAAACAGCCTGGAGAAATATCTGGAGGCATCGGATGAGGAGCCTGGCCATTGCAGGCGCGGTGGCGATTGGTATCTGGTCTGGAACCAGCTTGATGGCTTTTTACTTCGGCATGGGTGAGCAGCGCATACAGTCCGGAATTGAAAAAGAGATTTCGCACATCCAGATACATGACATCGGCTTCAGAAACGATTTCGGAATGGGTCGGCCGATCAAAGAGGCAGAAAGAATCGAAAATCGAATTGCCAAGAACGATTCAGTTTACAGTTATGCATTCCGTACGGTGGCTCAAGCGATGGCTTCAAGTCCAAGTGGAAGCTCAGGCATACAGCTGACAGGAATCGATCCAGATCCTGAAACACGCACCACCAAGCTTTCAGAAAAGCTAATCAAAGGAGCTTATCTGGGAGATTCAATCAAGAACAAAGTCCTTGTAGGGGAAAAACTGTTCAAAAAACTCAAGCTGGAAATCGGCCGTAAACTCATTATCACATTCAATGACACTTCAGGTGAACTCATTGCAGCAGCTTTCAAGGTTACGGGAGTCTTCAAAACCGCAAGTGAGCCTTACGATGAACGAACTGTTTTCGTTGACCGGACGATTTTGAATCGCATCTCCGGAATTCAGGGCGCTGCAAACGAAATCGCCATTTTATTGAAATCGAATTCTATGTTGGATGGCTTCAAACAATCCCTGAAATCCGACTTCCCCTATCATCGGATCGAAGATTGGAGGGAAATAGCTCCGGAGTTGGAATTCATCACTGTCGCAATCGATCGTATGTTATATGTTTTCATGGGCATCATCCTGCTCGCTATCGCCTTTGGAATCGTCAATACGATGATGATGTCGATACTTGAAAGGACTCGGGAGTTGGGAATGCTGATGGCACTTGGCATGAGCAAAGGGAGAATATTCAGCATGATCGTTTCAGAAACGCTATTCCTATCACTGGCAGGATGTCCTGCAGGATTAATCGCCTCTTTCGTCACCATCGGCTACTTTCATACGAACGGTTTACACCTCCCTCAATTCGAAGCGACTTTCAGAAGTTTCGGATACGATCCAGTCGTGTATCCATTCCTTGAAACCTCGCACTACATCCGGGTACTGGTCATGGTTTTGGTGACCGCCCTTCTATCTTCCCTCCTACCTTCCCGCCACGCCCTGCGCATCGATCCGGGAGTGGCCATCAGAAAATGAAAGATCATGGCTGACACCGTAATCGACACACACGAAGTATTCAAAACCTACGACGAGCATGCCGTACCGGTACATGCCGTCAACGGCGTACACCTGCACATCGAGCGAGGGGAATTCACTGCGCTTGTCGGGCCATCAGGATCCGGGAAAACCACCGTTCTGAACATGATTGGAGGTCTTGATCGGCCAACAAGCGGAAAAGTGATCATCAACGGTGTGGATCTTTCCCGATTGAACAGGTCAGAGCTGGTGGAATTCCGATTGGTGAACATCGGATTCGTTTTCCAATCATTCAATTTGATACCGGTATTATCTGCCCAAGAAAACATCGAGTTCATCCTGTTACTTCAAAAATGGAAGAAAAAAGATCGAGAGCAACGAGTGTCTGAGTTACTTCGACAGATCGGATTGACAGATAAGGCTGACAAACGACCCTCTGAACTTTCAGGAGGACAACAACAGCGGGTGGCCGTTGCCAGAGCGCTTGCATCCAAGCCTCAATTCGTTCTGGCTGATGAACCTACTGCCAATCTGGATTCCGTATCGGCTGGAAATCTTCTGGACATGATGTTGAAATTGAATCAGGAGGAGCAAATCACCTTCCTGTTCTCCACCCACGACCAACGAGTCATTGATAAGGCCAGACGAGTCATCCGACTGGAAGATGGAAAAGTGGTTTCCGATACCAGACAACATTCATGAGGAAGAAGCGTCCTGTCGTTTTATTGCTCCTGTTGATCATCAGTCATGTCGTCGACAGTCAGGATACAGCACGCATCGGCTTGAATGGCTATTTAAAATTCCTACACGAAGCGGATGTACTGCATCATCCTGATACCCTTTTAACCGGACAACTCCTGCATCAACGAATGAATTTCAGGGCTGATGCGGGAAGTGGATGGCATTTCCGGGCATCGCTTCGGACCCGATTCTATTATGGACAGAACATCACGCTCGTCCCCGATTTCAGTCAACTACTGAAACAACGGCAACAATTGGTCGACCTGCAGCTGCTGTTGGTGGATGAAGAGGAAGCGGTGTTGTTCATGGAATCAGACCGATTGAATATCTCCTGGCAGGACGAACACTGGAATATCTGTCTAGGTCGTCAGAGAGTGAATTGGGGAATCAACCTTTTGTGGAATCCGTTGGATATTTTCAACACCTACGATATACTGGATTTCGACTACGAAGAAAGATCAGGCACCGATGCAGTACGCATCCGTTACAACACGAACGAAAACTTTTCAATCGACTTGGCAGCTGCCCCCAAATCGGATTCCAATTCCGTCTATGCAGGATTGATACGGAGCCATGCCGGCAGTTATGATCTTCAATGGATGGCAGGCATGGTCAATCAGCAGCCGGTTACAGGTTTTGGCTGGGCAGGTAATATCGGGGAAATGGGTTTCAAAGGAGAAGTGGCATGGTATCCAACTAAAAATCGAATGGAAAGGCAGCTCAGTTTAGCCACCACGTTGGATTATGGACCAGGAAGAGGATGGTACACCTATGTATCTGTTTTGTATCAAGAAAAAACCTTGACTGGCACGACGAACCTGATTGAGAATACACGAATCATCCCTCCAGATCCGAAAATGCTGATGCCGTTTCATTGGTCGGTGTATGTTGGCGCATCCAAACAACTTGGTGCGGCATGGTCTACGCAATCGGGATTCATACTTGGCGAACCCGACAATCACCTCATCCTTACGCCCTCCATTACCTGTGAAGCTACGCAGGACCTTGACTTGCTCTTGACCTCTCAGATCTATCTGGCAGGAGAAGAGGCATGGGGCTTCACAGGAGGCTCCGTATTTCTTCGCATGAAATACAGCTTTTGAAATAATGATCTTGGTCATTCCCCGCTGGTGGGCAATTCGTAATTTGTACTCAAAACCATTACCATGGAAAACACGAATTCTAGTGGAAAAACACTGCTCGCACTGCTTGGCGGGGTGGCCATCGGCGCGTTATTAGGCATCCTTTTAGCGCCTGACAAGGGATCTGAAACCAGAAGGAAAATGGCCGACAAAGCCAGAAAAACAGGCGAACGTGTCCGCGATAAGGTAAGGGAAACCATCCTGGGTGACGAAGAAGAATTTGAAGATATCGCTTAATTCAAAACCGAAGAGGCTTCACACTATGGAAGATAATCATTTCGAAAATCTGATCGACCACACTAAGGAATATGTCTCTACCCGCATTGAGATCGTCAAGCTACAGGCAGTGGATAAGACGAGTCGTTTGGGGGGCATCCTAGCATCCTATGTGATTTTCTTCATCGCTGTCGTCATCGTTTTTCTTTTCATCAGTATCGGAGCGGCCTATCTGATCGGTAAAGAGTTGGGAGGAACAGATAGAGGATTCTTCGCAGTAGGCGGGGCTTATGCTATCATCGGCATGCTGTTTTACTTCAATAGAGAGCGTTGGGTGAAAAGACCTTTTGCAAACAGCATTCTTCGTTCACTGTTAAATGAAAGCGATCATGACTAAGAAAGCCATCCGCGACAGAAGCGACCTGTTAGAGGAACTGAATAGATTGAAGGATGTATCCAGGAAGCAGGAAGAATCGATCAAGACGGATTTGAATCGCTTGAAGGATCATTACCGCCCGGAAAACATATTGATTAGAACCCTCGGCTCGCTGACCGGAATCGATATCAACCGAAATGAATTTTTGAAAAACGGGGTCGCAATGGGTATCGGCCTTGTGTTGCAACGTTTCCTTTTCAAACAAGAAGCCGCATTCGAGCGCAAGATCTATGACTGGGTGGATACCGTGTTTGAAAGGATTCGCCGCTTTGCAGAAAAAGTGACGCATGGAGGACCTGTACGGTCAGAGAAAATAGAGAAGTAAAATCAGCTCATCGACTCGCCGCTAGTTCTTTCTCCACATCTTCATCCTCCACCTGAGGAAAAGATTCATAGAACTGTCCCACTCCGAAAAACTCTTCCGGTTGATACAGGCAAATCACCCGGTCGCACACCGCTTCTAGTTTGTCCAATGCTTCGGAAGCAGCTACCGGAACAGCCAGTATGATGCTATCCGGATTTTTTCGTTTCAGCCATGTTATCCCTGCCAACAAGGTTCTTCCTGTAGCCACACCATCATCGATCACCAATACCGTTTTACCAGCAAGAGATTTGTCCGCATCGAAAAACCCGTAAGCCTGCTGACGCTGCTTGAGTAATCCAGTCAATTTGCGCGCTTCCTGTTCGAGATACGTCTCGGAGACATCCGCAGGTATGCTATCCATCTCCACCCCATCGAGCGTAACGGCACCGATGGCATATTCCGGATTTTGAGGATGGCCGATTTTCTTTATGAGTAAGGGACGAAGTGGCCAGCCAAGAAAATGAGCCACATACCTTCCCATGGGAACGCCGCCACGAGGAACTGCGAAGACGACACCTGGACCCTTGATATGTTTCAGATGCGGAACCAGCTGCTCGGCAGCGTCCAACCTGTCCTTGAAAATCATTGGAGCTTAGCTCTTGGCATTACGGCGTTTACCATTCCCATTAGTATTCCACCCAAACGGCACATACAACGGACAAAAGGAGATGAAAGAGGTGAGAAGAAAGACTCCGCTCAGGATATAAAAAAGGATGGCAACTGCACCGGTTACCACTCCGGTTGCTGCAAGGTAGGCAAGGATGGCAGCAAGCACTACCCGGACCAGCCGATCGAAATTACCCATGTTCTTATTCATACCATTCGATTTTGCCCAAAGCTATTCAAAGTGTGGATGAGCGAACATGACATTCGTCATCGTATATCGATCATTAAAACAAGGACCAGATCAAGCCGATGGCTGCAGAGGACATCACGACCAGTGTGATCATGCCAAGGATGTTGGAGCGTCTTCCGTTCGTATTCTCACCCATGATCGCCTTGTTATTACAAATGTGCAGGATGACCGCTATCATCACAGGAGCGGTGAGCCCATACAAAACAGCCGTGTAAATCAGGATCTTAATCGGTGAGATGCCAAGAAAATTCACAAGCAAGGCAATGAGCACCGAAAGGACCATCACTACATAGAAACCACGCGCTTCATGGAATTTCTTGTTCAGTCCTTCTGTCCAACCGAAAGTCTCGGAAGTGATGTAGGAAAGGGAACCAGCCAGGACAGGAATCGCAAGGACCCCTGTTCCGAGGATTCCGATGGCGAAAAGCAGATAGGCGGACCGACCCGCCAGCGGCAACAACGCCTGTGCAGCTTGTTCCACGCTATCGATTCTGTCCAACTTGCCATGCAGAAGCGTACCTGTAGCCAACATGATGAAGAACATCACCGTGCAGGAGAAGAACATTCCCAAATCCACATCCGTTCGCATTTCAGAAAGGACCTGTTTATCGACCACGATACCGTTTTCCTGCTTCTCCTCTACTTCCATACTGGTCTGCCAAAAGAAAAGGTAAGGCGAGATGGTTGTTCCAAGGATACCCACCAGCACAAAAAGATAGTCCTTTTCCCACTTGAAGTCCGGTATGAGCGTGCGGTACAAAACATCCGGCCACTGCTGATCGGTGAGAAACGGCACAATGATATATGCCAGAAGAGCGATACAGAGCCACTTCATGATGCGTGCAAGTCGCCGATATGGGAGATAAATGATGAAGGCGAGAAGAACGATGGTGTAGATCACAGAGAAAATTGCGGAGGGAATCGTTGGAAACAGCATGTTGGATACTGCTCCCATACCCGCAATGTCCGCTCCGATATTCAATGTGATTGCAGGAAAACTGAACAGGATGGCCATGTACAGCACCGGAGCTGGATAGTGTCGCTTCAAAACGCCGGTCAAACCGGATGAGGTGACCAAACCGATCCTTGCGCACATCTCCTGCATGGAAGCCATCAGCGGGAAGGAGAACCAAGCGGTCCAGAGCGTGGAAAGTCCGAAGACGGTACCAGCATGACTATACGTGACGATGCCGGAAGGATCGTCATCACTGGCACCGGTCACTATTCCAGGTCCGAGTTTATCGAGGAATTTGAATTTGGCTCTGATTCTTGAAAGCACGCCTCAAGATAACAAGTTCCTAACGGGTTTAGAGGGAAATAAAACACCTGGTCGTATTCATAAACGACATGACCGATGTCATTCTGAAGTATAAGATATTTGATACTTTTAACACCTTACCGTACCCTATATTTGGTAACTGATTTGCTAATGAAGATACGAGCGAACTGGTCCGCATTTTTCGAAGAAGCCGGTGCAGTTGCACAATTTGCCGGTCGATTCTTCCGCCAGGTCCTCGTTCCGCCCTATGAATGGCGGGAGACGATCAAGCAATGTTACGAAATCGGTTATCGTTCCTTGCCTCTGGTCGGCATCACTTCGTTCATCATCGGACTGGTCCTTACCCTACAATCCAGACCGACGTTGGTCGAGTTCGGTGCCGAAGCCTGGTTACCGGCGATGGTCGGCATCTCGATCATCCGTGAAATAGGACCTGTCATCACGGCGCTCATCTGCGCCGGCAAGATCGGTTCCAGTATCGGAGCTGAATTAGGATCCATGCGCGTTACCGAGCAAATCGATGCCATGGAAGTATCGGGGACCAATCCGTTCAAATACATAGCGGTCAGCCGCATTCTTGCCGCGACGCTCATGGTTCCGTTACTTGTCGTACTTGGTGATGCCATAGCACTCTACGGATCCTACTTGGCAGTTAACCTGAAAGGCGGGATCAGTACCACCTTGTTTTTCCACCAGGTATTCGAATCGACGGAATACAGCGACGCGCTTCCCTCAATCATCAAATCGTTCTTTTTCGGATTCGCAATCGGACTCATCGGTTGTTACAAAGGCTACAACTCCAGAAAAGGAACAGAAGGTGTCGGTCGTTCAGCCAACAGCGCAGTGGTGGTGTCTTCTCTGCTCATTTTCATCATCGACCTGATAGCGGTGCAAATCACCGAACTGATGGGGCTCATCTGAAATCATGAACACCTCCGAACCCATCATTTCAATACAGCACGTCAAGAAATCGTTCGGTGAAAACCATGTGCTGACGGATTTCAATCTTGACGTTTTCGATGGGGAAAGCGTGGTGGTGCTGGGTAGATCCGGATGTGGAAAGTCCGTGCTTATCAAGTGCATTGTCGGGCTACTTCCCTACGACCACGGATCCATCAAAGTGCTCGGAGAGGAAATTTCGCTTCTGAACGAGAAAGAATTGGATCATTTGCGAGCGCAGATCGGATTCGTGTTTCAAAGCAGCGCATTGTACGACAGTATGACCGTTGGAGAAAATCTCGCTTTTCCGCTGAGTAGACATGACAAATCGTTGAACGAAAAACAGATCAGGATGCGGATCATGGAGACCCTTGAAAATGTCGGACTGGCTCATGCCTACGAGCTGATGCCTGCCGAACTATCCGGCGGTATGCGTAAAAGGATCGGCCTTGCGAGGGCGTTGGTGCTTCGTCCGAAAATTATACTCTACGACGAACCCACAACCGGGCTCGACCCTATCACCGGAAACGAAATCAGCAATCTGATGCTGGAGATGCAGCGAACCTATCACACCACGTCCATCATCATCTCCCACGACCTCAACTGTTCTCGGCTGACTGCCAATCGGATGGCGATGATGTTCAATGGGAAAAACCACGCGACGGGAACATTTGAGGAGTTGAAACGATCCGTCGACCCGAACGTACACTCTTTTTTCGAATACGCGCACGTATGAACACTGAAACCAACCATCGAATCAGGCTCGGCATTTTCGTAATCGTCGGCTCCTTGTTGCTTATCGCAGGATTGTATCTGATCGGGAAAAACAGGAATCTTTTCGGTAGCACCTACCGACTCACTACACGATTCGATAACGTTGGAGGACTACAGCCCGGCAACAATGTCCGCTATTCGGGAATCGACATAGGAACCGTAGAGCAGATCAACATCCTGAATGATACGACCATAGAAGTGGTCATGAGTGTGAACGAGGAAATGAAGGATATCATTCGTTCCAACTCGGTGACCTCAATCGGCACGGACGGATTGATGGGAAACCGCTTGGTGAATATCGAGCCAGGCACATCCGACGCTACTTCGGCGGAAGAGGGAGAGTCATTGCCCAGCATCAAATCAGTCGATACGGAAGCGATGCTGCGAACACTTGAATCCACGAACAGGAACATCGAACAGATTTCCGTCAACCTGATCGAGATAACCAACAACATCAATCGTAGTCGGGGTACCTTGTACACCATGCTCATGGATACCACGCTTGCGTCCGGACTTTCCAATACACTCACCAACATCGAATCCATTTCGGAAAACCTTAGACATTTCAGCGAAGCGATTGCGACTATGAGCGATGACGTGAAAAGCGGAAAAGGTGCTTTGGGATCTGTCATCGATGATAGCAGCAGTTTCTCCAAAAATCTCCAAGAGACGCTGCTTCATCTTCATTCGTCCAGCGAACAGATCGAATCGGCTTCGCTTCAGATCAACGGCGTGCTGGATAAAATCCGCACTGGCAAAGGCACTGCTTCCATCCTGTTGAACGATACGATCATGGCCGATCAGCTCAAGCGAAGCATCCAGCATATCGATTCAGGAACAGCCAACTTCAACCAGAACATGGAAGCTTTGAAGGGCAGCTTTCTGACAAGAGGCTACTTCAAAAGGATCAATCGGAAATAATCGACCTACATGGCAGATATAGGAAAAGAGACCGGCCTGTCAGCCATTCTTGCATGGCTACAGGTCATAGTGATCACCACGTTGCTATTGTACTGGGGAAGAAGCATCCTGGTGCCTGTGAGTTTCTCCTTGCTCATCTCCTTCATCCTCTACCCTGCTTGCAAAGGCATGGAAAAAGCAGGACTCCCTCGTGCTGCATCCATCGGAATCGCACTGACGATATTGTCATTGCTTGTCGCGGGGATTCTGTTCTTGTTAGGAAATCAATTCCTTCGCTTTGCAGACGAATGGCCTGAGTTGCGGTCAAAAGTCATCGAAACCTATGCATCCATTCAACGCTACATCGAGCAGCGATTCGGCATGAGTACGAGCGAACAAGAGCTTTTCATCGGCAACGCATTTCGTGAGCAGCAAGGAAGCTTGATTTCCATTTTGAAGGACTTTATCTACGGAACAGCAGTAAACAGCGTACTGCTGATCTTGATTCCCATTTTATCAGGCCTTATCCTGTATAGCAGAGAAAGGTGGGTGAAGACGCTGGCGTTACTTGTCCCGAACATCGGTGAGGACCGTATCGTCAGCATGCTTCGGGAAACCATCCATGCTTATTTCAATTTCATCAAAGGCATGGGAATCGTGTACCTGACCGTAGGCACTTTGAACAGCATCGGGCTTGCAGTAATCGGCATTCCACATCCTGTACTTTTCGGGTTCATCGCTTCCGTGTTGACGTTCATCCCCTTTGTAGGAATCATAGTAGCATCACTTTTACCTATCGCGGTATCCTGGATGACCTATGATTCGGTGTGGTATCCGCTGGGAGTCATCGCTATTTTCACAGTAGTACAATACTTGGAAGCGAACGTCATCTTCCCATTGGCGGTAAGCAATCGTCTTAGCATCAATCCGTTCATAACGATATTCGTGATCCTGCTGGGAGGCTTGATCTGGGGAGCAGCCGGCATGATCTTGTTCATCCCTTTCGTAGCGATTCTGAAATTGATTGCCGATAAGAGCGAGCGACTGAAACCGCTGGCGATGCTACTGGGTACAGGAAAAATTTCCTGAGCTTCCTACTACCTTGCGCTGCTATGCGGCAATACAGCTCCTCCTGAGGGCCATTTCTGCATTCCCGCCTCATACCCGATCTCGAACAGCTCAGCCAGTCGGCTTGTTTCGAATACGGCATGGCTGACCAAGCCCTGCGGCTCGATATATACATCGCAAAAACGCTTTCTGGATCGGACATTCTGAAATGCCGAAAGCGCGATGGCACGTTCCATCACCTTGAGTATGGAATCAGCAAGAACACCTTCCTGCCATGGATTTACATGAACGCCTACGAGGGTGACGTCTTCGTCCAGAAAAGGTTCGACCGGAAGATTGTTGATCAATCCTCCATCGATCAATTGATCTCCTTCGATCTCGACAGGAGGGAAAAGAACCGGGATAGCACACGATGCAAGCAATGGCTTGATCATGTCACCCTTGGAAAAATAATCGGTGTGTCCTTGTGTCAAATCACTGCATGATACGATCAATGGATAGTTGAGCTTTTCAAACTCGTGAACAGGTAGCAGTTCCCACAAAGTCTCTTCCAACTTGTGCATACTTAGAATGCCATCGGAAGCAGCGGGCCGTAGCAACCGTAACAAATTGTGCTCTTGCAGCAGCGCCAGCACTTCCTCCGGCTCCAAACCTCCCGCGAGAAAAGCCCCGAACAAGGCTCCGCTGCTTACTCCGGATATGGCTTCAATGACTACGCCTTGTTCCTGTAACGCCTTTACGACACCGAGGTGGGCGACTCCGCGGGCACCTCCGCCGGATAGTACGAGATGAATGGGCTGCATGACGAAACATTTAAGCCGTCTGGTGGACGGTGTTTTGATCGGAATTTTTCCAATGGTGCTGATGACGCTCTTCAGCCTGCCGCAGCAGTATGAACTCAAGGATGTTGTCCAGGTCTACAAATCCCACCGTGCGATTCGCACTGTCTTTTACGAGGACCATGGGGTGTTCTGACTCCTGCAACCATTGAAACAGCTGTTCGACATCGGCGTCGCGTGAAACGGTTTTGAAGTCCCTGTTCATGATGGCATCCACAAACACATCCTGACCATATCGACCGATAGCATCCAGCAGATCTTGCCTATCAAGGTGTCCGGCAGGCTGACCGTCTTGCAACACGATGAACTTAACTGCATCAGAGGAGAGCAATTGCTCGCTTACTGTGCGAAGAATGGACCCGGCAGGAATCGTTTCCAAGCGATCCATCATGACCTGACTCACCTTTACTCCTTTCAACAACCGCTGTTGGTCGGTTGATTGGGCTTCCAATTGAGCTCCGAGAAATACAAAGACCGCAATGAAGCACAACAACGGACTACCCATGAGTCCGGTGATGAACATGATCAAAGCGACAACCTGTCCGATCCTGGCCGACCACCACGTAGCTTTGATGCGACCAAACCGTAATGAAAGCAATCCACGAAGGATTCGTCCACCATCCATCGGAAATGCGGGTAGCAGATTGAAAAGCGCCAGGTAGATATTGGCAAAGAAGAAATGCAGCATCCAGTTGCCAGCATCGACCGAAGTAAGTAACTGTGAGAAGTCGAGGTCTTTTTTATCCAAGAAAAAGAGGTACGTAATCGCTGCCAACAGGAAATTCACGGCAGGACCAGCTGCCGCCACGCTGATTTCTTGACTGGGCTTTTCGGGCAGCTTATCCATTCTTGCCACACCGCCTATTGGCAGTAGAATGATGTCGCGTGTTCGACATCCGAATCGCTTGGCCGCGAACACATGACCCAGCTCGTGCAAGAGTACTGTTCCAAATAGAGCAAGGACCAGAAGACTGAAAAGTACGACCCGATCGAATGGCGTTCCCTTCAGCAGTTGGGATACGAAAATGTAGACTATCAGTAAAAGGAACGACCAATGGATACCGACACTTGTGCCTCCAATAGAAAACAACTGCCAAGTTCCTTTGGGTCTGCTTTTCATGACTTAGGATATCAATGCATTGAAATCAAAAATCACACGCTCCTCCATCTGCTTTACTCCGCCTGAAGCATGCGCCATGCTCTCCATCAACTTTTCCAAAAAACTCCTTTCTCCCTCGGTCAAGGGCAGTCCATACCCTTTCTCCAATATATCCCTTGTTTCATCCAGTATTTTCGCAGGATGCTCTTTTCGTTCCAGTGCCTTCAGGAAAGCGACTTTTGACAAAAGCATACCGGCTGCGAAATACCCATGTTTACGAAAATGACGGCTGGAAGCTGTTTCTACGGAATAGGCAAGTTGTCGCATTTCGTTTTCCGTCACGTTGCCGTCGATGGCTGCGAGCGCATAAAGCACTCTTCCGATTTCGATGAAGAATTTTCCGACTCCCATGATTCAGGCTGTTTTTGAATGCATGACCATAAGGGGAATGTGCGTATGAAAGGCCATCCGTTTACTCATGCTCCTTTGGAACAATCTGCTCATGAATGGGCGGTGGCGTAAGGTCATTGCCAACATGTCTGCACGGATTTCAGCTGCATAAGCATTTATTCCTTCGTAGACATCCTCGTCGTCGAGCAACTTGAATGACAGGCGCTCATAACCACTATCCGCACGTATGCTCTCCTTGAAGCGCTCGATAGCATCGAATTCGTAGGTCTTTTCATATTTGCCGGAGGAAATGTGTAACAAGATCACCTCCGCATTCATCGCTTTGGCGAATTCAATGACTCCTTCCACGTTGCCGTAGTCACCCTCTTCGTACGAGGTAGCATAAAGGATGCGATCGAAGTTGGACCAACTTGTCTCCTCTGGTACGACAATCACCGGACACTCGGCTTTCTCGACGACGCTGGCTGAGATCGTGCCGATCAACGCCTCTCGAATACCGCTTGCACCACGAGTGCCCATCACGATCAGATCGGCGCCGCTCTCAGCGGCGGCCTGGG
>JBJTRB010000334.1:0-3010 GCA_046075925.1 Bacteroidota bacterium
CCAGGTAGTCAATTGTTTTTCCTGCGAAGGACTGACCTTTCCTGAAGGATACAGAATGATCACTTCGATATTCTCGACGCCGTAGAATCCACTGGCAACAGCACTACCTGGGGTGGCAATATCACAGCGTTGGAGGTCGAAGGTACTTTTGACGATTGCCAACGGATGGTGAAAGAAGCTTTTCTGGATGCTGATCTTCAGTCGGCCTATCGACTTACTTCTGCGAACAGTATCAGCATTGCGCGATTGGTTCCCCAAAGTTTTTACTACTTCCGCGCTGCAGCCCAACTGCAGGAATCGGGAATGCCGGTGCGCTTCATCGTGCCCAGTGGCAATTTCGGAAATCTGACTGCTGGAATCCTCGCTAGTAGGATGGGTCTGGCAGTAGATCGTTTTATTGCTGCTACCAACCTCAACGATGTCATTCCCGAGTATCTGCTCTCCGGCGATTTCAAACCTCGTGCTTCCGTATCTACCATCTCCAATGCCATGGATGTAGGTAATCCTTCCAATTTCTGGCGTATGCATGCGCTGTATGGCAGTGACGTGGATGCCATGAGAAAGGATGTCATAGGTTGTAAAGTGTCGGAAGAAGACACCCGAAAAGCGATGGTCGCCTGCTACCGTACATCCGATTATATCTTGGAGCCGCATGGTGCTGTAGGGTATCATGCTTGGAAAAGTATCGGTGATGACAAGCGGTCAGAAGGAATAATCCTTGAAACCGCTCATCCGGCTAAGTTTCCAGATGTCATCAAGGAGTCGCTTGGAATCGATCCTGTCATTCCAGAACGTTTGGCTTCCATAGTTTCGAAAGAAAAGCGATCAGTAGTCATCCCTACGGGACTGATGCCGTTGAAGGATTTTTTACTTTCCCGTTAATCGCATTTTTCAATTCGAATCGTACCTGAATCGGTACCTTTCCTCCATGAAGTGGTCTCGAGTCCTTTTCTGTATGCTCCTGACGCTGGCAACGATCCGTTGCGTCCAGGCGCAAACCATCATCAATCCATCCTTGGAGCAGTGGGCGACTCCGACTGTTTGCGAGACCAATCTGGCGCCCGACTTCTGGACTAATTTTTCCAATGGAGGTCTGGGTCCTGATGAGGGAAACTATCCGCTGTGCCCATCCACCATCCCGGGCAACGCTTCATCCGGACAAGTCTATGCTCGTTTCATGGCGGGTAACCCTCGAAGCGGTGAAGGCATGGCTCAGTCCGTTTCTGGGTTTTCGGCAGGCAAGCCGTATTCGTTGACGTTCGATTATGCGGGCTCCAATCTTTGGGGTGGTTCAGACAGCATGCGCGTGCATGTTTTTCTGGACGGTGTCGATATCGATTCGACCAGTAAGTTCAGTTCACTCGATACTGTGTGGCGTCATCATGTAGCTACCTTCATCCCTACGGCTTCAACACATACGATCGGCGTTCGTATTTACACCCATCGATTTCCGAGCGCAGGTGGAAGCGGCGCACTGGATAACTTCGGTTTGCAAGAGTTCATGGCAACCGGTGTCGATGCGTTGCAAGAATCGATGGCATGGGAAATAATCTCATCCGGAAATGCAGGAGCTTTTTTTCTGGCAGGTCCAATCGGTCAATCCGCGAACTGTCTGATTTTCGATGCCTCCGGTAGAGTCGTTTATTCTGCCCTCGCATCGGTTGGCGAAATCATCCGTCCGGATTTACCTGACGGGATGTATCAGGTCATTGTCAGCAGCCAGGGGCAATTGCTCTGCAGGAAAAAGTTCGTCAGTTTGCGTTGAATAGCTTACCATTCTAATCGGTTTCACTATTTTGAAGCCGATGAACAGCAGGCGGATTTCAGTCTTTTCTATTATTCTGAGAATACTCACCCTGACGCTTTTCTCAAGCAGTGTCTGCGCTTGGGCATCAATACCTGCCGATCATCCTTTTATCAACGGTTATTCCAGTTCCATCTCAGGTGAGGTGCTGCCGTACTTTTCCATTTATCCGAAATACGCGCGAGAGGCATTGCTTACCCGTTGTACTGATGGTAAAAAGATCATCGAATGGTACACGGATACGGTCCCGCCTGAGATGGACGCGGATACGATCATCTTCCGGTGGATTGCGGCACATTCATCGGGTACCAGTAGTGGTGAGCGGCATTTCGATCTGTTCGTTGATGACGCCTACTCGCTAACCTTTTCAACCACTCCCAAATCCTATCCGCCGATGCGATCGGCCTTCGGACAGGATGGCACTTCATTCTCCTTCGAATTCATCAAGCGAGATGGAGCCGAAGATGCTCACGGTATGGCCTACTTGCGTGTGCCCAGAGGCATATACGTGCCGGGTAAGCCGCTTCGATTGAAAGTGGTAGGGCATGCCCAGGAGAGCAATGATTGGTTCATGACCTTCCGTTACACTTTTACGGAGAAGGTGGAGGTGCGTGTGCTGCCTTTTCTGCTACGGGCCGATTCAACCACACAGCCTTTGCGCGTGGTGTCGCTGCATTTTGGTGAGCCAGACACGTTGATGGTCAGCTTCGGCGACACGATCGAGGCTTCCTTTTATCTGCAAGAGGGATTCAATGTATTTGATTTGCCGGTCCCGATCGCCCGACAGCTTCAAGCCATATCTGTACAAACCACTATCGGAGATTATTTTTCGATGGATACCGTTGTGCTGCAACAACCGGTCGTCCCCCGCGAAATCGGATTGATCCATCATGCGCATACCGACATCGGTTATTCGCATATTCAGGAGGACGTAATACGCATACATACCGATAATATTCGAAAGGCATTGAAACTAATCGACTCGACAGCCGATGCGAAGGATGGTTCTGCTTTCGTTTGGAATATCGAGAGTTCCTGGGCGGTCGAGCATTTTCTTGCTGAAGCTGCACCGGATGAGAGACAACGGTTTTTCGCTGCCGTAAAATCAGGTCGTATCGGAGTCAGCGCTACTTACTTGAATGTGCTTACCGGGCTTTCGGTTCCGGAAGAATTCGACTGGCTGACTGCTTATTCCAGATCATTGAG
>JBJTRB010000335.1:0-4893 GCA_046075925.1 Bacteroidota bacterium
TTTCGAGCTCGTTTTTCCGAAGAATGCTTCCTGACGTTTTTCGCAGAACGCTTCGCAGTCGCTTTCTTTGACTTTTTTTCCTGGCTCCCGAAGAACTTGCAATACATCTTCAAGCCACATTGGGAACATTTAGGATTGCGGGCCAGACATACATACCTGCCGTGCAAGATCAGCCAATGGTGCGCACGGGAAACATCCGCCTCTGGGATGTAACGGACCAATTGCTTTTCGGTCTGTAGTGGATTCTTAGCCCCAACCGTCAGCCCCAATCTTGCAGACACGCGGAATACGTGTGTATCGACTGCCATGGCCGGCAGATCATATACGACAGAAGCAATGACGTTGGCTGTTTTTCGTCCTACTCCCGGAAGTGTCACCAACTGCTCGACGGTGGCAGGTACCGTACCTCCAAAATCGTCCACCAGTTTGCGTGCCATGCCCGCCAAGTGCTTCGCTTTGTTGTTAGGATAAGAGATGCTCCTGATGAGCGGAAAAATGGCTTCTGGAGAGGATGCGGCTAAATCGATTACGGTAGGGAAACGCTCGAAAAGTGCAGGCGTGACCATGTTGACGCGTTTATCGGTGCATTGTGCCGATAAGATCACTGCGACCAACAGTTCGTACGGATTGGTGTACTCCAACTCAGTCTCAGCAACAGGTCTTTCCTGCCTGAAATACTTCAAGACGGCCTCGAAGCGTTCCGATTTTTTCATAAGGCAAAGATAGCCGGAATGCTGCCAATCATTCGCCCATCGGCTCCGACCATTGGCTGAAAAATATTGTCCTCGGAAGGTTCTGAAAATATATTGCTCTCATCCAAACACACCCTGCCTATGAAGTGAAACAACGAATGAATCAGGTCAGAGAAAAAAAACAGCGGTTCGAATGACCGCTGTTTTTTTATTCATGCTTGGGCAAGTATCCTTTCAATGGACGCCGATGATGGCTCCAGTAATGGGATGTCAAGCATGGAAAGGGCTGCTACCATTTCGGAATAGTCCGCGGCTTTCAACGGATCGCCATCGATAGCGCGCTGAATGCGGTCGCTGTCAAGCAGGTCTGATTCGTTGTAGTAGTAAGAAAGCCAGTCTTGTTGTTGAGTAAAAAGTACTTCCATTCAGGGTTGTTTAAGGTTTACATTGCTGTTTATGGCACTTAAAACGGGGGCCTGCGGAATTTATTTTCCGCAGGCCGGTTTTTTTATTCGGTAACTCGCTCCGGTGTTTTTTTAACCATTTCGCGCATCTTTATGACTGCATAATGCATCCGGCCCAACGCAGTGTTGAGGTTGATATTGAGTTGTTGGGAAATCTCTTTGAAGGAAAGTCCCGCATAATGTCGCAGAATCACCACCTCTCGCTGCTCCTGCGGCAGTCGGTCGATCAGACTCCTTACGAAGGCTATTTTTTCCTCATAAATCAATTGTTCGGAAGCATTCCGGCCATGAACGGGAAGCACATCGAATACGCTGTAATCCTCCCGATCGCGCTGCATCGGCATCTGCTTTTCCTTCCTGAAATGATCGATGACCAGGTTGTGCGCGATGCGCAACGCCCAGGGCAGGAATTTGCCTTGTTCGTTGTAATGGTCGCTTTTCAGACTGGTGATGATCTTGATGAAAGCATCCTGGAACAGGTCCTCAGCCAACTCCCTGTTCCTGACAAGGAAGAAGATGGACGTGTAGATCCGGGATTTGTAACGCGCGACGAGATGTGAAATAGCGACTTGGTCGCCTTGTTGATAGAGGCGTACGAGCTCTCTATCCTCCAACAGTTGATGGTTTGCCATGGGCATGTGCTGACTTTAATAATGAGTGAATACGACGATTATTAAAGTAGACGTGGCCTATGGGTTACCTCCTGTTTAAATTGAAAATTCAACTGCTTTACTATTCCAAATATAAGACAAACGTTTTGGAATGTCAATTCTTGTTCCGGTCTTTTATCGGAAAATCCAGACGATTTATTACAAAAATCCTCCCGCAAGCCTGGAAATGGGGTAATCCGTAGTTGGCGCTCAGGTTATCCTTACTTACCGGACCCGCCATTAATGATTATCTTCGCAGGTCGCACGAATTCATGCCTTCTAAAAAAGCCACCGACCGGCCGGATGAGATCCTTATCAAGGGTGCCCGGGTCCATAACCTTAAGAATATCGACGTTTCCATACCCAGGAACAAGCTGGTCGTTGTGACTGGCGTTTCCGGGTCGGGCAAATCCTCCCTCGCCTTTGACACCTTGTATGCCGAAGGCCAGCGCAGATACGTGGAAAGCCTTTCCTCCTATGCGCGACAGTTCATGGGCAGGATGGACAAGCCCGAAGTGGATTACATCAAAGGCATTTCCCCTGCCATCGCCATCGAGCAGAAAGTCAATACACGCAATCCGAGATCGACGGTGGGTACTTCGACCGAGATCTACGACTATCTCAAACTGCTCTTTGCCAGAATAGGTAAAACCATCTCCCCTGTTTCCGGATCGGAGGTGAAAAAACACAGCGTCGACGATGTAGTCAATCGGCTGTTCACATTTCCTCCAGGAAGCAGAGTACAACTGTTCGCTCCGATGCCGTTGCATCCGGGCCGATCATTGAAAGATGAATTGAATGTCTTATTGCAAAAAGGCTTCACCCGTATCCGTTTGATCGATGAGGTGAAGAAAATCGAAGAGCTGCTCGACATCGAACAAGCGGGTTTGATGACCAAGCTCTCTGAAACCTTAGGGATTTTCGATGCACTTCCTGCAAAGTCCACCGCAGGCAAAAAGAAGAAGGTCGAGGATGCGGCTCCGGCTGCTGTTCGTCGTCAGGAAACATTGAAAATACTGATCGACCGTTTCGTCATCGAAGACTCCGAGTCGGGTAGCCGGTCGCGGGTCGCTGACTCGGTGCAGACTTCCTTCTTCGAAGGGCTTGGCGACTGCCTGGCGGTGATTCAAACGCCGGACGGTAATGAGTCATCCATCCCGTTCAGCAACCGCTTCGAATTGGACGGTCTTTCATTCGAAGAACCCGGAGTCCAGTTATTCAGCTTTAACAATCCCTATGGCGCCTGTCGTCGCTGCGAAGGCTTCGGCTCGGTCATCGGCATCGATGAGGATCTGGTCATACCGGATAAGAGTCTCTCTGTATACGAAGGGGCGATCGTTTGCTGGCGTGGAGAAAAGATGAAAGAATGGAACGAGGTACTCATCAAGAACGCCCACAAGTTCGACTTCCCGGTACACCGGCCCATTTACGATCTCACCGACGACGAAAGGGATTTGTTGTGGACGGGGAATAAATTCTTCAAAGGGATCAACACCTTTTTTCAATGGGTCGAAACACAGACCTACAAGATCCAATACCGGGTCATGTTGAGCAGATACCGTGGACGCACGACTTGTCCAGATTGCCGCGGCACCCGTCTACGTCCGGATGCCAATTATGTCAAAGTCAGTGGCAAATCGATCACGGATGTCGTATTGATGCCTGTTACCGAAAGTGCACGTTTCTTCCGTGAATTGGTGTTGTCGGATTACGACCGGGAGGTCGCCAGAAGGATTCTCACCGAAATTTCAAACCGGCTTACCTTCCTGGAAGAAGTGGGCTTGGGCTATCTGACGCTCAATCGTCTCTCTAACACGCTTTCGGGCGGAGAATCACAGCGTATCAACCTAGCCACTTCTCTTGGTAGCAGTCTGGTCGGTTCCATGTACATCCTGGATGAACCGAGCATCGGGCTTCACCCAAAAGATACCCAGCGTCTGATCGGAGTATTGAAGTCCTTGCGTGATATCGGAAACACCTTGATCGTGGTAGAGCACGATGAGGAGATTATGCGCTCCTCCGACCAACTGATCGACATCGGACCCGATGCCGGTCGACATGGTGGAGAACTGGTCTATCAAGGCAGTTGTGATGCCATTGCCGTCGCTGAAAACAGTCATACGGCACGTTACCTGAGCGGTAAAGAGGCCATTCCGGTTCCAATCCGAAGAAGGAAATGGTCGCATCATGTCAAGATCGAAGGAGCTCGCGAAAACAATCTCAAAAGCGTCTCTGTAAAATTCCCTTTGGGTGTCATGACTGCCGTTACTGGCGTTTCCGGTAGTGGTAAGACCTCACTTGTGAAAAAGGTCCTCTACCCTGCCCTAAAAAAAATTCATGGCGGCTATGGCGATCAATCGGGCACGTTCGATAAGCTGAGTGGCAGTTATACCAAGATCACTTCTGTCGAGTTCGTGGATCAGAACCCGATTGGGAAATCCTCCCGATCCAATCCGGTCACCTATGTGAAAGCGTATGACGAGGTACGGGCTTTGTTCGCAGATCTGCCGCTTTCCAGAGGACGTAAATACAAGCCGGCACATTTCTCCTTCAATGTGGAAGGTGGTCGATGCGAAGTATGCGAAGGTGAAGGCGAAGTGACCATCGAAATGCAATTCATGGCCGACATCCACTTGATGTGCGAGAATTGCAGTGGTAAACGTTTCAAAGCTGATATCCTGGATGTTCAATATCGTGGAAAGTCCATCTCCGATATCCTGGAGATGACAGTCGACGAAGCCATCGATTTTTTCAGCACGCCAGTAAAATCAACCGGCAATGACGCCAAGATCGTCGCCAAACTTCAGCCGTTGAAAGATGTCGGACTTGGTTATGTGCGTCTCGGACAATCTTCCAGTACGCTCAGTGGCGGAGAAGCACAACGCATCAAGCTGGCCTCTTTCCTGGGTAAGGGTAATGCGAGCGAGCATACGCTTTTCATTTTCGATGAACCTACGACCGGCCTGCATTTCCATGATATACGGAAGCTGCTCAAAGCGTTCGATATGTTGTTGGAGCAAGGCAACTCGATCGTAGTCATCGAACACAATATGGAGGTGGTGAAATGCGCCGACTGGGTGATCGACA
>JBJTRB010000336.1:0-4363 GCA_046075925.1 Bacteroidota bacterium
CCCAGGACGATATTTACCTGTTGAAATACGATCCAGCCGGTAACTTGCTCTGGGACACAACGTGGAATTCTCCGGCTTCTTTGGATGATGGTGCAGTCGACATGCAACTGGATGGCAGTGGAAATGTGCTTGTGCTGGGAAATGTGGAGCCCGATAATGTTCCAGGCAGTGAGGATATCTGTCTGCTCAAATTCAACTCCAATGGCGGATTGCTTTGGCAATATGTCTATGACAATCTGGTAGTACAGTCGGGTAAAGACGAGGCTGCCGGAATGGTGCTTGATGCCTCTGGAAATGCTTACCTGTGTGGTAGGTCCTTCGGTGCCACTTCCGATTATGACTACATCACCATGAAAGTGAATGGCGCTACAGGAGCTGGTATATGGACAATGCGTTATGATAACACTGCAGTAAATGGAGATGATCGGGCTACCGCTATTTGTCTTGACCACGTCGGTAACGTGCTTGTCACCGGTAGAAGCGATAATGGTAGCAACGATGATATCCGTACCATCAAGTATGAGCCTGTCAATGGCATCTTGCAGTGGACCAGGTTTTACGCCGGCTCTTTGCAACAGGATGATCGTGGAGCCTCATTGACCGTAGATGGAGTGGACAACGTCTATGTAGCCGGCTATACCGATGTCAATTCTTCCACCTTGACCAATTATGACTACATCCTTCTCAAGTACAACTCTGCCGGTACGCTTCAATGGTCAAGGACGGAAGCCGGACCTGCGTTGCAATCGGATGTTCCGGTAGAAATCCTTGCAAAAGGAAACTCGAAAATCATTGTCACAGGTTATAGTGATTCCAATGCGGATCCGAATATCACGGATAATTCAGTTTGGACGGTTTGCTACGGTTCTGGTGGCGGTGCTCCGCTGTGGCAGGATCGGTTGAACGGTACGCGTACAGGAGGTGATAATGTGCCTAGTGGATTACTATCCAGGAGCTCCGAGCCTTTATTTCGTATTGTAGGTTTTCTCGAAAACAATTCCACGCAGGGCGATGGTCTTTTCCTCACCTATGACACGCTAGGCGCAAGAACCATCAATCGTTCTCATAACGGCACCGGTGATTACAGTTCTGCTTTCAATTCCGTAAGGCTACTTAACCCATTGGTTTCTCAAACGGTCGCTGCAGGTTATGCTTATCAAGAAGGACAGGAGAAGAATGCGTTGATCGAACTGATGACCTCTAACGGTCAAGCCATTTGCAGTTACATCTACAATGGTACAGCCGACGAAGACGATCAGTTCAATGCCATGACAGTCGATTTTTCTTTAGGAGGAGCCGGAATGGTTTACGCTGCAGGATTCACCAAGGTGTCGGGACAAAAAAGCGATTTCTTGTTGGTGAAATTCAACCCTTCGACTTGCGATACCGTCTGGACCAGGACGTATAATCATACAACCAATCAGACCGACCGCTTGGTCGATGTGGTGACGGATAATGCCGGGAATATCTATGTCACCGGGTACAGCGACGCGGCCACCGATGATACGTTGGACAACCTGGATATCGTAACAATGAAGTACACTTCTGCGGGCGCAGTGTCTTGGATCAGACGGTATGATGGAAGCGGTTCACTTAGGGATGAACCTTCAAAGATCCTGGTTGCCAGAAATGGCAACATATTGGTGTGCGGAAGGACTGAAAACGCGCAGAACGATGACATGATCTTATTACGTTATGATCAGACTACTGGTAATCCTGTTTGGGCTACACCCGCTATTTACAATTCCTCCTTCGCTAACGATGACAGAGCCCTTTCTATGGTGAATGATGGAAACGACAACGTTTTCATGTGCGGATACAGTCAGACGGGACAAGGCCTATCCACGGATGATGCTGTTGTCGTCCGTGTCAATCTGCAAGGCGCTCTTACAAATGTTTACAACTACGATGGAACAGGCTCCGGGAACGATCAAGCGTTGTCTATCGCCACTGATCTTTCCAACAACGTCTACGTAGCCATTCGGACAGACATTAATTCAGACCCGTTGTTGAACGACTATGGGATTGCGGTTCTTTCCCTGAACAATCAACTTACATCCACATTATGGGGAACACCAGCCACCATCAATAGCTCCATCGGTGGCGATGCTACTCCGGTAGCATTAGCCTACTATGGCTCAGAACTCTTCCTTACAGGATTTTTAGAGTATTCGAATCCGCTTTCCAATGACATTCTGTTATCTCAGATCAGTAGCACAGGTCAAGTGACATGGATTCAAACCTATGATGGTCCTGCAGCTGCTGAGGATGAATCCACTTTCATGGCCTTTGATTCCAATGCTATTATCATAGCAGGAACTTCGGATGGACTACCTACACGTCAACCCGATGGAGTAGTATTGACGTATTCGCTTTTGACAGGTATTCCGGACATTCAGCAGCAAGGTCAAGCGGTTGTCTATCCAAATCCTGCCATAAATCTCTTATCATGGAAGTCTGCATACGATTTGAGTGAAGTGCGCTTGGTGGATCTTGCTGGTCGTACTGTTTTGCTAATAGATCATGTTTCAACCAATTCGGTAGCTGTTTCAGAAGTGCCAGCTGGAATTTATCAGCTCATTCTTAAAGGTGACCAAGGAACCTCAGTACATAAAATTTCCATCCTCCATCATGACTAAACGGTTTTTCTCCGCTTGTTCCCTGATACTTCTTATCGGGACGAATGTCTTTTCTCAGAATAATATCCAGCTGCTATCCAGCTTGGTCATCCAAGGACAACGACTAGCAGGATGTTGGCACTATGCCGATACCACGGGTCATGAATACGCATTGATAGGAGCGGAGCAGGGAATCGTTTTTCTGGACATTACCGACCCAAGTCAGCCGACGCAGCTTTTTCAGCTTCCTGGCAATACGAGTATCTGGCACGAAGTGAAGGTCATGGGCCATTATGCCTACGCTGTAAGCGAGGGAGTCGATACAGGCAATGTCAAAAATGGTGTACAGATCATGGACCTCCGGTATCTGCCCGACAGCGTTCCTTACAAATTCTGGCAAGGCGACGGACTCATTCAGGGTCAACTGGTGAAAGCACATAGCATCACCGCCGACTCCGGCTTCATTTATGTCAATGGTCACAACATCAACAGTCTTGGCAATGGCGTACTGATCTGTTCTATCGCCGATCCGTGGAACCCTGCATTCGTCGGGGCGGTGGTGAATAATTACAGTCATGATTCCTACGTGAGAGGAACCAGACTCTATTCAAGCGAGATTTTTGCTGGACAGTTTTCTATCTATGACATTACCAACCCTGCCAGTCCGGCATTATTGGCTTCACAAGTCACTCCTGGCGCATTCAATCACAATTCGTGGCTGAACGATGCCGGTACTGTCTTGTTCACCACGGACGAGCAGAATAACGCACCAGTGGCATCTTATGACATTACCGATGTATCCAACATCACCTTGTTAGACCAATACCTTACGCTTACTACGCCGAACAAAGAAGTGCACAATGTGCGTGTGATCAATGATTACCTGGTCAACCCGAGTTATGGAAGCCAACTGACCATTGCTGACGTATCACGTCCCGGTAATATCATCGAGGTGGGTAGTTATCCAACGGGGTCGTTCTTGTGCTGGGACGCCGATCCTTATCTGGAATCAGGCGCAGTGCTTGCTACGGACATGAATTCACAGACGGTCTTTCTTTTCCAGCCGAACTATGTGCGTGCCTGCTATCTTGAAGGAACTGTCACTGATTCGATAACCGGCATTCCGTTGGCGAATGTCCAGGTCGCCCTCGCTGCTACGACTTCAATAAAGAACACCGGAGTGGACGGCAGATACTCTACCGGAGCCAGCACACCGGGTGTTTGGGACGCCATCTTTTCGAAAAGCGGTTATCGTTCGAAAACGGTTTCAGGTATCAACCTTGTTTCCGGGCAGCTGACTCCCTTGGATGTGGAACTCGCTCCGAACAATATCGCTGTCGGTGAGATTTCAAATCTGGATAGCTGGATGATTCATCCCCAGCCAGCTGACGACTATTTGGCGTTCGACTTGAAAAGCCGTTCGGAAATTAGTTTCAAGATTTGCGGCTTAGGCGGAAATATGATCAAGGAAGGCAGAATAAATCCCAGCTCAGCTGCTAAAGCCATTATCGATACGGACGAAATACCATCAGGTGTCTATCTTCTTACTTTGAAAACGACCCACGGACTCGCTGCAGGCAAGATCACGATAATGCACTGATCCGGTTCAATCCTGCATGGCAGCCAATCGGTCGAGAACGGTACCAATGAGTTTGTTCATGGTTTCTTCCGGCCGATGCGTGTGTTCGTTGGTGATTCGGTTGGCTACGATGGCGTTTATGGAGCAGCAGTGGTGACCCAGGATT
>JBJTRB010000337.1:0-2661 GCA_046075925.1 Bacteroidota bacterium
GGAACTTGCGGGCATGTTCAGCAAAGTGGAAAACAACGGAGCTCCCTGGCAATTCGGACAAGCGGATCGCTTCAATTGGGCCGATCGGTCGAATCAATCATGATGAATCAACAAACGATGGAATTCAAGATAGAGACCATGGCCCAATTCGCATCGCGTGGCGAGGCTCCCGAAGTGTTGTTTTGGGTTGGATGTGCAGGTAGTTTCGATGAGCGGGCTCAGAAGGTGACTCGCGCCGTAGCAGGATTGCTTCATAAGGCCGGAGTCAGATTTGCCGTACTGGGAACAGAAGAGAGTTGTACCGGTGATCCTGCTAAAAGATCCGGTAACGAGTTCCTGTTCCAAATGCAGGCGATGACCAACATCCAGGTGATGGAGGGATATGGCGTACGTAAGATCGTGACAGCTTGTCCTCATTGCTTCAATACGCTGAAGAATGAATATCCCGGTCTGGGTGGCACGTATGAGGTCCTTCATCATAGTCAGTTGTTGCAACAACTCATCGATCAGGATCGACTGCGTGTAGCCGGTGGTTCATTTGCCGGAAAGAGAATCGTCTTTCATGACCCGTGCTATCTTGGCAGGGGGAATGGCGTCTATGAAGCTCCCCGCGACCTGATACGTAAACTGGATGCTTCCCTGCATGAGATGAAACGGTCGCGTTCCAACGGGCTGTGCTGTGGAGCCGGAGGAGCTCAGATGTTCAAAGAGCCTGAGAAAGGAGAACGCGACATCAATATCGCCCGAACCGAAGAGGCGCTGGAACATCGTCCTGATGTCATCGCAGTCGGTTGTCCTTTCTGCATGACGATGATTACGGATGGGGTGAAGCATTTCGAGAAAGAAGGAGATGTGCGGGTGCTTGATGTAGCGGAGCTGCTGCAGCAGGCAGGCGAGCTGTAATCCGCGCCTATCTTCAGTTGATCTTTTTTTGACATGGATACACTTACACATACTGTCCTTGGCGCATGCGTCGGCGATGCATTGGCAGGCAGGAGAATCGGTAAGCATGCCATGCTGTGGGGAGCCGTTGCCAACAACCTTCCTGATATCGATGTGGTCACTTCCTTGTGGATGTCTCAGGCAGATGGTTTGTTAGCCCATCGCGGATTCACGCATTCGTTTTTATTCGCACTGGTGCTCACGCCCTTGTTGTCCTATTTTCTTTACAACCGGTACCGTGCCAGTTCCATGCGTCTCGTGGATTGGTTACTGCTTTGTGGAAGTGGAATCTTCATTCATTTGCTCATCGATGCGACCACGGTTTATGGAACAGCTTGGTTCGAGCCATTCAGCCATTACAGGGTAGCCTTCAATCTGTTCTTTGTTGCGGATTTGCTTTATACCCTTCCGTTTTTCATAGGCGCACTCGTGCTGCTACGCCTATCCAGTCAGCATCCGAGACGGCGATTTTGGTATCGGTTGATTTTTGCCTTCAACCTTGTTTACGTCCTTTTTGCCGTGCGAAACAAGCTCGTTGTCGATCATTCGGCTCGAGCTGCATTTGAAAAGCAAGGAATCGCCCAGGTGGATTACCTCACGACGCCAACGCCTCTCAATAATTTCCTCTGGTATGTCGTAGCCGGAACAGCGGACGGCTATTATGTCGGATATACCAGTATTCTTGACACCTTTCCATTGTCCGATTTGAAGTTCGTGCCGCGCAATGATAGCTTGATGGGTCCATTGAAAAACGATCACGAGGTAAGTCAGCTCCTCCGTTTTTCAAACGGATATTACGCCATACGAAAGGATTCGACAGGTACGGAGCTTGACGATTTGCGCTTCGGACAAGTGGGCGGATGGTACCGTCCCGATGCGCCCTTCGTTTTTCGTTATTCGCTCGAAAAGGGGGCAAACAACGACCTGGTCATTCAGCGGGGCAGGATGGAGGCTTTTTCTTGGGACGCACTCTGCCAGCTTTATATGCGTATCTGCAGCAGTGGCGGGTGAGGACTTTTACGGATCTCCCGTTTCGGTCGTCCTTTTCAGTACCTTTGTATCAAACATCATTACATGAATATCACAGAAAACAAGGTTGTGACGGTCACCTACGTGTTGCATGCCAACCTTCCAACAGAAGATAGGCGTCACATCGAGACAGCCGATAGCGCTAATCCGCTCAAATTCATTTTCGGCGTCGGCATGATGATTCCCGGTTTTGAAGAGGGATTGGTCGGTAAAACCATCGGGGATACTTTCAGCTTCTCCATCAATCCTGAAAATGCGTACGGTGAAGTCGACGAGCAGGCGCTCGTAGACCTTCCAATCGATATCTTCAAAGTTGACGGAGCGGTTGATTTCGGAATGCTTGCAGTGGGAAACACCCTCCCGATGTCAGATGGCCAAGGCAATGTGTTGAATGGAAAAGTCCTTTCCTACAACGACCAAGTCGTCAAGATGGACTTCAATTCGCCATTGGCAGGACATACCCTTCACTTTTCAGGCGAGGTGCTGGAAGTGCGCGAGGCGACTCCGGAGGAGATCGACCACGGTCATGTACATTGATCGCGACTTGAAACAAAAAAAAACGGACCAACTGGTCCGTTTTTTTTATCCTTATGATTTTGGAAATCAGAAAGGAAGGTCGTCCGATCCGGCAGGAGGAACCTGGCTGTATTGCTCTGCGCGCTGACCGCCACCGGTGGATACCGACTGACC
>JBJTRB010000338.1:0-3388 GCA_046075925.1 Bacteroidota bacterium
TTGGAAGCCCTTCAAGCGGCAATCGATTCGTATAATGATGGACGTGGTGAGTGGGCAACCATGCGAGTAAAACAGCGGATTGATTGCATGGTCGATTTCGCCCGTGGCATGAAGGAAAAGCGCGAAGAGGTGGTCAAACTTCTCATGTGGGAGATCGGAAAATCGCTCGCTGATTCACGTAAGGAGTTCGACAGGACGATCGACTACATCTTCGAGACCATTGAAGCGTTGAAGTCGCTTGACCGCGACAGTTCCAGGATCCAAAAAGTACAAGGTGTTTACGCACAGATCCGTCGCGGTCCCCTAGGTGTCGTGTTGTGTATGGGTCCATACAATTATCCATTGAACGAGACGTATTGCAGTCTTATTCCTGCATTACTCATGGGTAATTCGGTCGTCTTCAAACCTGCCAAGTACGGCGTGCTGCTGCATCGTCCTTTGTTGGAGGTTTTCCGTGATGCATTTCCCAAAGGAGTAGTGAACTTCATTTACGGCGAGGGTGCTGAAACCAGTGGCGTCTTGATGCAGTCGGGGAAAATCGATGTGTTGTCCTTTATCGGCACTAGCAGAGTAGCTAACATCCTCAAAAAACAACATCCTAATCCTAACAGGCTTCGTGCAGCACTTGGTTTGGAAGCCAAGAATCCCGCCATCATCTTGCCGGATGCCGACATCGATTTGGCTGTAGAGGAATGCATCACCGGAACGTTATCCTACAACGGACAACGATGCACTGCGCTCAAGATGATTTTCGTGCATGAGCAAGTGCGTGACGCATTCCTGATGCGCTATCTCGATCGATTGAAGTCGCTCAAATCAGGAATGCCTTGGACAGACAAGGTGATGTTGACCCCGCTGCCTGAGGCCGGCAAGACCGACTATCTGAGAGGATTGATTGATGATGCGTGCTACAAGGGGGCAAAGGTGCTCAACGAAGGCGGAGGAAACGTCGTCGAAAGTTTCATGTATCCCGCAGTTTTGTATCCAGTCGATAGCTCCATGAGGATCTATCAGGAAGAGCAATTCGGACCAGTTGTTCCGGTCATCTCCTATACCGATGTGAATGTCCCGATCGAATATGTGGTCGGTTCCAATTATGGACAGCAAGTGAGCATTTTCGCACAGGATCCGGAGCTCATCGCTCACCTGGTCGATTCGCTCGTGAATCAAGTCTGTCGCGTGAATATCAACAGCCAATGCCAGCGTGGCCCCGATGTTTTTCCTTTCAATGGCAGGAAGGATTCAGCAGAAGGAACCCTAAGCGTAAGCGACGCTTTACGCGTGTTCTCCATCCGCACCCTCGTGGCCGCTAAACAGGGCGCTTTGAATGATGCGATATTATCGGATATCCTCGAGCAGAGAAGATCCGCCTTCATCTCTTCCGATTTCATTCTGTGATTCAGCCCGTGAATTTTTCCTGATAATTTCAGAGATTGCATAACCAATATACCTCCTATGATACTTGTTGCAGACAGTGGTTCGACCAAATGTGATTGGATTCCGATCAGAGCTGAAGGCGAACTTGAAAAACAAAGCACCGTCGGTTTCAATCCTTATTTCTGTGACGAGCAATTCGTTGTGGAGGGCATAAAAGCCAACTCTTTCCTTTACGATCACAGGCAGCAAGTCACGCATGTCTTCTTTTACGGAGCAGGCTGTTCCAGTGACGATAGGAAAGCCTTGGTTGCGCGTGGACTTTCTCAGGTTTTCACTTCTGCTGAAATAAAAGTGGATCACGATGTGTTCGCTTCCGCTTTAGCCACTTGCGGTGATCACGCAGGTATCGCATGTATCCTGGGTACCGGCAGTAATTCGTGTTATTTCGACGGCAAGAAGGTGTATACGAATAATTATGGATTGGGGTACATAATGGGTGATGAAGGCAGCGGTAGCTATCTGGGTAAAAAACTGATAACCCATTATCTGTATGGGATACTTCCAGAGCCAATCAAGTCGGCATTCGAGGCGCGTTACAAGATGGATAAAGAGGTGATGATCGAGCATGTGTATTCCAAGCCAGGCGGGAACGTCTGGTTAGCCTCTTTCGCTAAATTCCTTTCTGAATTTCCTGATGACCCTTGGGTCAAGAACACAGTACAGAAAGGGTTCGAGGAGTTTTTCGATTTGTATGTGTGTGGGTATCCAGATTTCCGCTCAACAGAGGTGCACTTTGTCGGCAGTATCGCCCATTACTTCGAACCTGTTCTTCGTGAAGTCGGAGCATCCCGTTCCGCCAATGTGGTGAAAGTGATCCGCCATCCGGTCAAAGGCCTGGCTGATTACTATCGGGCCAAATTTTTCCAGAATCAGTAACGAACCGTCACCTGGTCACCACTATCGGCGAACCCTATCACCGTATTGGTGCTGTAATCCTTATCGCCTTCTCTTCCGATGGGATCGAATTTCGAAATCGGATTCAGCATGTTGAATGATTCAGTGGTCGTGACGGTTTCTTTTCCATTCACCGTGGCTTTCTGACTCGATGCGCCATGAAGCACCACCTTCACGAAAGTGAATTTGGAATTGCTGTTACCGCTCTTTTTGCCGAATGACAACTCACGCTTTATCGGATCAAAAGCTATTTTTCTCTTGAAGTAATTTCCTTTTTCATAATCATACGTGGTTCCGTCGTCCTCATAGTAATCGAATGTATTTTCTGTGGGACCGGAATACACGTGTACGGTCAGCGTATCGCCCGGGTCCTGTCCGGTGTTTTGGACAGGCGCTTGCATTGGCAGGATCGTTCCTCCCCGAACGAAAACATTCAGGCGATTGATCGGATTGGTAAGGATCAACTCCTGGGATCCTTCCATAGGAGCATCGTTGTAGAAGTCGTACCAGTTTCCGGCAGGGAGATAGAAGCGCGCAAGGTCGCGTGTGGTAGAGGTCGGGCAGACCATGATGCCATGTCCGAAAAAGAATTGATTCTGATAGTCCCAGTTGTAGATCTTGCTGTCGAACGGGTAGTCGATGGCGAGTGACCGCGCCACAGGCATGCCGTTGACGGTCGAACCGTGGAAGCTGGAGTAGAGGTAAGGCAGCATCTTGTAACGGAGCTGTATGTAATTGCGCGAGATCTCCTCGACTTCTTCGCCGTACGCCCACGGCTCGCAGCTGCGAGAATTGATCATCGAATGGCCGCGCATGAATGGCGTGAAGGATGCGATACTCATCCAGCGTGCAAAAAGTTGCGGACTGCTTCCGCCTGTAAAGCCGCCTATGTCATAGCCGGCATTCGCCACTCCGCAAATTCCCAGACTGTTCACCAGCCTGACACCAAGCAGCATGTGGTCGTCGTAGGAGGAGTTATCACCTGTCCAGATGGCCGAGTAGCGTTGTATGCCACTGTAAGCGGCGCGGGTAAGTACGAAGGGGCGTTTGTTATCCA
>JBJTRB010000339.1:0-3752 GCA_046075925.1 Bacteroidota bacterium
CCGGCTGGTAGTAGTCGTAGTAGGAGACAAAATACTCGACCGCATTTTGAGGAAAAAACTGCCGGAACTCGCCATAAAGTTGGGCCGCCAGGGTTTTGTTATGACTCAGTATGAGTGTCGGACGACCGATCTCTTGGATGACATTGGCAACTGTGAAGGTCTTGCCGGAGCCCGTGACACCCAGCAGTGTCTGCGCATGGTCTCCCCGGCGCAGTCCTTCGACCAGCTGTGAAATGGCCTGTGGCTGATCGCCGGTGGGCTTGAAGTCGGAGGTGATGTGGAAAGGCATCCGCTGAAACTCAAAGATACATCGATTGCATACGGCAACCCTCCATCAAATGAGGAAAAAAAAGCCCCCTGCTGTGGTTCAGGGGGCTTAAAGTCGATCAAGTCGTCCTTAGTAACGCGGTTGATTCCATACTTCCCACGACTTCTCTGCTTGCAATCGAAGCATGCGGAAACCGTTGTGGATGAAGGCACCCATTGCCTTTGATTTCTCCAGGAAACGTGTCTGCGCCGGATTGTAGATCAAATCGAAGCAGAGGTGCTTGTGGGTCAGAAACTCATAAGGGATGTCAGGGTAGGAATCCACATCGGGATACATGCCAAGCGGCGTGGTATTCACGACCACCTGGAATGCTCTCATGGCGTTTTCATTCAGATCGCCATAGCAGTAGTGGAAACGGGATTCTTCCCGCGTCACGAAGAAGTGTTCGATGTTCAGTTTTCTGAAAACGAAACTAACGGCTTTGGCGGATCCGCCGGTACCAAGAATCAAAGCCCTACGGTGATGCGGGCGAAGAATAGGTCGAATGGCGAGCTCGAAGCCCCATGCGTCCGTATTGTAACCATGTAGTTCGAACCGTCCGTCTTCGAACCGTTCGATGCGGATGGTGTTCACTGCACCGATCCGTTGTGACATGTCATCCAAGTTGTCCAACAGCGGGATTACATCCTGCTTGTAGGGGATGGTGACATTCAGTCCCATAAGATCGCGTTGCTCCGACACGATCTTCTTGAGATCATAAATGTTTTGCGTTTCGAAATTTTCGAAAACACAATCGGATAGTCCCTCTCGCTCGAACTTTTCAGTGAAGAAACGTTTCGAAAACGAGTGCTCCAGGGGATAGCCGAAGAGTCCGTATTTTCTCATTAATTGTTTTTGGGTATTAGCTCCATTTAGTATTTATTGTTCGCAGTTTACTCGTTAATCGTAATGGGTATTATTTTTTGAATTTTTCTCGGATGAATGCAATGAACAAGGGTAGGAGGGAGACCAGGATGATACCAAGCACCACTTTTGAAAAATTGGCTTGCACCCACGGGATATTTCCGAATAAGAATCCTGCAAAGCAAAACAGGAGGATCCAAAGCAGGTTTCCGACTACTGAAAAAGTCAGGAACCGCTTATATACCATCGATCCCAGGCCTGCAACGAACGGAGCGAAGGTCCGAAGAATGGGCATGAAACGGGCAAGAACGACGGTTTTACCACCGTGCTTCTCGTAAAATAGCCTGGTCTTGTCAAGGTAATCTTTCCGGATGATCGGTTTTTTCGCAGTAACCAGTCGATTGCCGACCGTGCTGCCTATCAGGTAATTTGTGGAATCACCTGCTACAGCTGCCAGGAAAAGAACTGGAAGCAGTATATGCATTTCAAGTCCGACGTGGCTGGCAGCCAGGGCACCTGCTGCGAACAGCAAGGAATCTCCGGGAAGAAAGGGGGTGAAAACCAAACCGGTTTCGCAAAAGAGGATTAGCGCAAGGATGGCATAGACCAACGTGTGGTAGGTACCGACCATCTCTTTCAAGTGTTGGTCGATATGAAGAACAAAATCCAATAATTGGTTAACCAATTCCATGACAAAAGCGGATGAATAAAACCGCAACTCAGATCAGTGAAAGATTCGCAGCCGTCACGTGCTCCTACACAAATATAACTTTATTACTATTCCATCTCATGAATTTTTTCCAATTTTATACAAGTTAATTCATGAAGAATCCAAATTGCTGTGTACTCGATCGGACAACGTGTTAGGCTGCTAAATGAAGCTTTAGAAGGAAAGGTGGTTTCCATTCTGGCTGGCGGCGCATTGAAGGTGGAGGACACCCATGGATTCAGCCGCATCTTATCACCTGCTGAGGTGGTGCCTGTACTGGTTGAGCAAGAGATCGCTTCAACAAAATCAAAAACGGTGGAACCACCCAGGAGTCAGCCGGCGGAGAGAGATATCACAGCACTCTTGCAATCGGAGCAGGATTCGATCTTATTGGAATTTCTTCCGACAGATTCAAACCAAGAGCTCAAGGTCATTTTGTTCAACGCATCAGGTTGGTCCACTACGATTGTGTGCAGTAAGTTGAAGGGAGACCTGCATGCTGGATCCTTTCAGTTGCTCGTTCCCGCACGTGCTTTTGCCGAACTGGGTCGATTCAAGCTGGATGACTTTTCTGCTACGGGCGGAATCGAGCTTCGCTTCTTGTTCTTTCGCACCGACGACCACCGACCACAGGAGCCTGTCTCCAAACGTATCACTCTTTCTCCCACAGAATGTCGCGCTATTTTCCAGTCGCCCTCACCGGATGTCCCACCCGGCATATTGAAGCCGCTTCTGGTGATGCGCGATGTGTCCGAAGACATTGGAAAATTGTTGGACAAATTCACTCACGCCCCTGCAACAAGTAGTTCCACCTCCAAGACGCAATCGAGTAGCCATCGAAAACTGCGTTCGGGCAAGGAGCGTGTAATCGATTTGCATATCGAATCACTCACGGAGTATGCCAACACCGTATCGCCCGGTCAGATCATCGCCCAGCAGCTCGCTACCTTTGAGAAGGAAATGGATCGAGCGCACATGGATCATCTGGATCGGATCATCTTCATTCATGGAATCGGTTCGGGCATACTGAAGAGTGCCATTCGTGAAGCGCTGAAGAATTATGAAAATGTGAACTTTGGCGATGCCGCATTCGAGCGATTCGGCAGAGGAGCCACACAAGTCGATTTTTTATGACACCTGACAGGAAAATTCAAGAAGACAACCGTCAAAAAATCCGGATCATGCGTGGCGTGTTGGTCATCGGATCGGTATTGACCATCGGTAAGTTCATTGCCTATTGGTTGACACACTCCAATGCGGTGCTGACCGATGCGCTGGAATCCATCATCAATATCATCGCTGCAGCCTTCGGATTGTATTCGTTGTCCTACGCTGCACGACCGAAAGACGAGGATCATCCTTACGGGCATGGTAAAATGGAGTACCTGGCAGTCGGCTTCGAAGGAGGATTGGTTCTCTTTGCAGGTTGTGGAATGCTTTTCAAGGCAGTACATTCGTTGTTCCACCCGGTTCCGTTAGAGCGGTTGGAAATCGGACTCTACATAACAGCTGTTGCCGCAGCCGTCAATTTGTTGATGGGGCGTTACCTGTTGAAGAAAGGGCGAAATCTTCATTCATCGGCATTGGTGGCCGATGGTAAACACTTGCTTTCGGATACGTGGTCTTCCTTCATTCTGCTCGCGGGATTGGGAGTCATTCGCCTAACAGGATTGGGATGGATCGACACCGCCCTCACCGTCGTGCTGGGTATCTATATCCTCGTTGTCGGTTATCGCTTGGTGCGCGATTCCCTCTCCGCATTGATGGATGAAGCCGACTTTGGCAAGTTGGAGGAGATCGTCTCTGTTCTGAATAAGGAACGCAAGCAGAAATGGATTGACATCCATAACCTTCGCGTAGTCAGATATGGGG
>JBJTRB010000340.1:0-9341 GCA_046075925.1 Bacteroidota bacterium
CAGCGCTTGCTGAACGCACGCACGGTCACACCGCGTGAACCACTTACTTGCAGCAGGTAATTACCGGGAGCAAGATCGTTCAGTGCGACATCAAAAGAAGTCTTAGTTTGACTGCCCGCATTGATTTCATTGGAAAGGACGACCCTTCCTTGGAAATCAATCACGGAATACGTCATCGCGCCTGCGACTCCACTGCCATCCACATGGATGAAATCGCTGGCAGGATTCGGGTAAACGACAAGTGAAAAAGGATTCGATTCCGTCTGAGCGATTCCCGTATTCAACACTGTACTGTCACGATATACCACTTGATTGACCGTTCCGCCTGCATTGGCATTCGCCTGAAGCAGAGGAACACCTTCGCCAGAAGCCATCCATTTGTATTCAATGGTGGTGACGGGCGGCAGGTTCAAACCGAAATTCAACGAGTCGATGTGGACGCTGTCACGCTCTACAATGGTCGTTTTGACACGCAACACGTCGTGCGTACCGTAGGGTGTAATGAGTGTTCCCCAACCGTCGACATTGTTGACCCTGGTACGATTCACCCGGAAATACAACCCTAACGTAGAGCTCAGGTCGACATTATAGGAAGAAAACGATGTATCGATGTCTCCGAACTGTAACGGAAACGAATACACGACATCCTTCGGATTATAGGTGAAGGGAGCAGGAATACCACCGATGGTGGCACCGAAGCCGACTTGAGTATAAGCCGAGGAGGAATTATAGAAGAAGTTGTAGACGTCATTGACTGCCGTGGTACCCAGATTGAAATCCGCTCCACCCGTTGCGACATTGGCGCGGTTGGGATTGAAAGAGGAATTGAAAAACACCACACTGAAAACGGCGCTGGTGGCATTGATCGACAGGAAGGAATCCGTCCGTTGGCTTTGTGCCGTCAGTTGGGAGAAGTCCCACACCTGCCCCGCTCCTGTAAGCGCATAATTGGCTCCTGTAAGCGGGTTGGCAATGCTCATAAGGTAATTACGACCGGCGGATGGCAGGTCGGCCGTACCGATGGTGATCTGGGCTTGAACAGACATCATCGTAAAAAGAGTAGAAAGTAGCAGTAGAGTGAGTCGCTTCATTTCATTCAAGTATTTGCGACAAGGTAATGATTATCAAAAAGACTACTGCCTTCCCGATTCCCCATTCATCTCAAAATCAGAATTCAAGCACGAAACCGAGGGTAGGAATCACGGAACCGGATTCGTTCGGTATGTAATAGGGCAAATAAGAGGCCGGATCAATCGGGTTGACCACAGGGGCACCCGTTGGATCCCTCTCCACACTCAGGTAGGGCTGCTGCCGGGTTTTGTAATTGAGCAGATTCTGGATGTCCAAATACAGGTCCAGACTCCATTTGCGGAAAAAGTACTTCTTGTCGATGCGGACGTCCAATTGCTTGAAGGCAGCCGTGCGTTCTGAATTGATACGCGACTTATCAGGAATGCCGACTCCGGTGACATCCCAATTTCCGATGTACATTGAAGCTGTTGTATCATAAGGCGTATACGGCTGACCACTGTTGTAACGGAACCGCATACCCAATTCCCAGTTCCGTTTGAAGTAATATCCTCCTGTCAGACTCAGGGTGTTCCTGAAATCCCAGCTCGAAGGAATGTAATCGCTATTGAAATCCTGAAACTCGCTTTTGAGCAACGTATAAGCAATGATGCCATAGAAATTGCCATTGAATCGCTGTTGCACCATCACCTCTGCCCCATAGGAACGACCTTGATTGTCGAAACGGACCGGAGTATTTCCGATTACACCGAAATCGTTGCCTTGATTGGCAATGCTGATCGAATCGCGCAGGTTGAATGGATAGTCTGAATAGTACTTGTAAAAACCTTCCAGTGTGATACGCAGGGATTTCCGATTGGTGATTTCGAAACCGGCTACAATGTGATCACATTTGATGTATTTGGCTTCGGCTTTATTGACCAATTCATCGGCATTATTACGATAACCCAACAAGGTATACGTAGGCATCTGATAGTATCGTCCGGTGCTTGCATTCAAACGAAGCCATTCCGTAAGGGAAAGCGACAAGCCCGCTCTGGGCGAGAATTGGCTGAGCGGATCACGCATGGTACGATTGAAATCGTTTCCATCGGCACGGATGCCGACCGAAAGCGTCAGTTTGTCCTGTAAGAACTGCCCGGTGACCTGACCGAAGGCGGCGTATTTGAACAAATCGATTTTCGATTCGTACAAAACGGTACCAACGTATGGAATCCGGTTGAACGTGGACGTCGAATAAGAAGCCTGCTCCATTCCGGCTCCGGCTGTGACCTTGTAGCGACCCATGCGTAGCGTATGCTCGAATCGCATCTTGTTCTCTGTTTCACGACTGCTGTAATCCAACAACAAGTTAGCCGCAGCGCTTTCGTCGTTGTTCTGGTACTTCACTGCACCGTTCTGCAATTCATTGCGGCTGATCACGAGCGTAGAATAACCTTTCTGACCATAGTGACGGTAGGTAGCGCCTACAGTATAGTTCCACTGATCGTTTTCGGGCAGATAGCCCAGGACATACTTTTGAAAATCGGTTTCATTGTCCTTCTTATTCAGTGTGACTTTATCGATGGCTCCCAAAGCAACCACCGAAACCTCATTGCGTTGATCGATCTTGTAGCGCGTCTTGAAAAGGAAATCATCGTAACGGGGCAAGAAAGGAAGACCCAGCGCCTGGAACAGGAACTGCAGGTAGCTGCGTCGCCACGAAGCGATGTACGTTGCATTCTTTCCGATCGGACCATCGACCGTAGCTGCCAGATCGGTCGCTCCAAGCGTGAGTGCGAAACCGGTTTTGTCGGATCGACCATCCTTCAGCTTGAAATCAAGCAGGGAACTGAGCATGTTTCCGCGCTGGGCAGGGAAAGAGCTGGAATAAAAATCGACATCCCGCACGAAATCCACATTGATCATCCCTACCGGACCGCCGGTAGCGCCCTGCGTGGAAAAGTGATTGATGTTAGGCACTTCCACCCCATCGAGATAGAAACGGTTCTCATTGGTGGCACCACCGCGGATGATAAGATCATTACGGAAACTGGCTGTGGCTGCGACACCTGGCAAGGACTGAAGCGCTTTGGATACATCCCGATTGCTACCTGGACTCCGTTTCACTTCCACCTCTCCGATATTGTAGGCAGAAACCGGCGCCTCCTCCACCCTGACAAACGGATCAGGACGCACCTCCACTTCCTGGAGCACCTTGCTTGCTTCCTCTAACTCCAAATCAAGTAACTTAGCCCTGCTGCCAGATATCTGTACTTCATACACCACCAACGGCTGGTAGCCGATCACGCTGACTTCCACGTTGTAGAGACCAGGCGGTATACGCTCGATTGAATAGACCCCGACCGAATCGGTTACGGCCCCTAATCCGATTGAAGGGATGCCGACGGGAGCGAAAGGAACAGGATTACGATTGGATTTATCGATGACTTTGCCGCGAAGTATTCCATTTTGAGCAGAAAGCGAGAAGTTCAGAACAAAAACCAGCAGGATGGATTGGAGTATACGCATGGAGTTAGACACAGCACATCAACAACCGACCCGGCTGAATGTTCCCCGACTTGGGGAATAAATCAAGACAGCGATTCCAGGCGTTTGTATAGCTGGCGACTAACCGGCGCGAGTGGCATCCTGACGAATTCCCGGCAAACGCCCTGGAGGTCCAACAAAGCCTTGATTCCTGAAGGATTGCCTTCAGCGAAAATGGCTTCGGTCAGTTCGTGTAGCCGGTATTGGTGACGACGTGCTTTCTCGAATTCTCCCGCAAGACATAAACGTACCATTTCGGAAAACTCTTTCGGGTAAGCATTGGCGATAACCGAGACGACCCCGTCACCGCCGCAGGCAATCGTGGGTAGGGCTAGCAGATCATCGCCACTGATGACCAGAAAATCCTTGGGGCGCTTCGAAAGCAACGTCACGGCCTTCTCGATACTTCCTGAAGCCTCTTTTATCCCTACGACATTCTTGCAGGAAGCGGCGATTTCAAGAATGGTGTCAGCATCCATGTTACAACCTGTCCTGGATGGGACATTGTATAGGAATACCGGAACAGGACATTCAGAAGAAAAAGTCGTGTAATGTTGTATGAGACCCTGTTGAGATGGCTTGTTGTAATAGGGTGTGACAGAGAGCACCGCATCGATGTGCGTGAAATCGAATTCCTCAAGGGAGCGGACCAGCTCGATGGTGTTATTACCTCCGAGTCCCATCATGACGGGCACGCGCCCCTCTGTGACTTCCACGACGAAATCCATCACCACCCTGCGTTCAGCTGCGGTCAAGGTGACCGATTCGCCTGTTGTACCCAACGGAACAAGGTAATCGACCTTGCCGCTGATGCAGCGATCGATCAGTCGTTTGAACGACTTGAAGTCGATGCTTCCATCTTTGTGGAAAGGGGTCACCAATGCGACTCCGGTACCTTTGAATCTGTTCAAACGCATGGTTCGTGTCATTTTAATATCCGCAGGAAAGTCTCAATCTCATCTATCATGGTTCGAATGCCCGGATCCCCTTTCAAGTTGATCATCATGTCGTAGCAGTCGACCGTTCGCCGATCGTAGCGACCGACGCGGAAGCGGGCCTGAGAAAGGGCCGCAATGTATTGCAAAGGGAAGCAACGTTCGGCATTCAGATTCACGAGAATATCGAACGGCTCCTGAATGAAATTGTGTACGATGGGGTCTTTGGGAATCATCCTGAAATCGAGATCCTTCTTACAGAAGAAATCCAATCCGTACTGCGGAAACTGAGAGGCAGGCATTTTTTTACGGTCAACAAAACCCATTGCCAGCACATCCTTTTTATGTTCAGACCTCAGCTTCTTGACGTATTCTTTGATCACCTCGTAATCGGCTTCGTCCGTAGCGTTGTAAAGTATGCCGATCTTTTTGGCTTCCTCGAAACCTACCGTATCGTGTACGACCTGATTTTTCCTTAACTCCTTTCGGAATCGGTATCGACCAAGTGCGGAACGGAGTTTTCCTTCGAGATTCACAGGCAGAGGTGGATGAGTGGAACGAAGTTACTCAATTGGAGATAACAGCAGAAATTGAATTCCTGATCGATCAACCGGTTATCAGTTTATCGAATTCAGACTCACTCAGGATTTTAACCTTCAGTTGTGTCGCCTTGTCCAGTTTACTGGGTCCGGCATCATCGCCCGCCAACAACCAAGTTGTTTTCGCTGATACACTCCCTGAAACTTTTCCGCCGTGACGCTCGATGATGGATTTCAACTCATCACGACCGTAGTTGGTAAAGACTCCTGAAACCACGAAGGTCATACCGGCAAGACGATCACTCAACTTGCCGGAGCTGACATCGGCCTTCATGGTCAAACCGGCTTCTTGCAAGCGTTCCACTTGCTGACGATTATGTTTGATTTTGAAAAAAGCCAGGATACTGTCTGCGATCTTTTCCCCTACTTCCTCCGCTTCCAACAATTGTTCGCGGCTGGCATGCATGATTGCATCCATGGAACCGAAATGACGGGCCAATTTTTTAGCCACTGTTTCGCCGACATATCGGATCCCGATCGCATACAAGACACGCTCGAAAGGCACCTCTTTTGATTTCGAGATGCCATCCATAATGCGGCTGACTGATTTTTCCTGAAAGCGAACGGTACGCACCTTGCCTGTGTCTTCGTCTTTGAAATCTTTTGAAAGTCCCAGCAACCGCTCCGGTTTCAATCGATAGAGGTCGGCTGCAGCATGTATGAGTCCATGATCGAAGAGCATTTCCACCTTGCCCTCACCAAGACTATCGATATCCATAGCGCGTCGTCCGATGAAGTGTTCTACACGACCGCGCAACTGAGGAGGACATTCCGAATCGTTCGGACAATAATGCAAGGCCTCACCTTCACGGCGCACCAAGCGGGTGCTGCACTCAGGACATTTGCTGATGAATTCGAAAGGAGCTGCACCGCGCTTTCGCTTGGAAAGGTCGACGGCAGTCACCTTGGGAATGATCTCACCTCCCTTTTCGACGAAGACATGATCTCCCTCTCGTAAATCCAGTTTTTCAATCTGATCGGCATTGTGAAGGGTGGCTCGCCGAACGGTAGTTCCCGCCAATTGGACCGGTGCAAGATTCGCAACGGGCGTGATCGCACCCGTTCGACCGACTTGATAGGAAATAGATAACAACGGGGTGGATACGCTGGCGGGACGGAACTTGTAGGCGATGGCCCAGCGTGGCGATTTGGCTGTAAACCCTAGCTCACGCTGCAACGCTATCTCATCGATTTTCAATACCACTCCATCCGTATCGTAAGGAAGCTTGTGCCTGGCTTCATCCCATTTTTCCAGGAACCTATGCACCTGCTCGAGTTTTGATGTGAGAAATGTATGTTCATTGACCTTGAAACCCCATTCCTTGGCCTTTGCGAGGGCGTCGTGATGTGTCTTGAATGCAAGCTGGTCGCCCAGCAATAGATACAAGAAGCAATCCAATCCGCGCCGGGCAACCGCAGCAGAATCCTGCATCTTGATGGAGCCGGCTGCAGCATTCCTGGGATTCTTGAATAATTTCTCGGCGATTTCTTCCGCATCGTATCCATCTTCTTTCAACTGAGCCGATAATTCGTCGTTGATTCTTTTGAAAGAAGAAAGCGGCATGAAAACCTCTCCACGGATCTCGAATTCGTCAGGATAATCTCCAGGAGGTAATACAAGTGGAATACTGCGGATGGTTTTGATATTCGTCGTGACGTCATCCCCTTGAATGCCATCGCCGCGCGTAAGGGCTTGCACAAGACGTCCTTTCCTGTACGTCAAGCCGATGGCGACCCCATCGAATTTCAATTCACAACAATAATGAAACCCATCGCCTACCGCTTTTCGGACACGCTCGTCGAATTCTGCGAGTTCCTCCTCATTGTAGGTGTTCCCAAGGGAAAGCATCGGAAATTTGTGGGCGACCGTCTTGAACTGCTTTGTGACCGCACCACCGACTCGTTGTGTAGGAGAATCCGGCGAGATCAAAGCGGGAAAATCCCTCTCCAGTCGCTGCAACTCTTCAAGCATACGATCGAACTCTAAATCTGAAATGGTGGGATTATCCAGCACATAATACCTTCTGTTATGCTCCTCGATTTCAAGAGCAAGCTGGTCTATTCTGCTTTTGGCCTGTGCCGGTGTCATGGTCATCTGGACGGTAAAGGTAATGTTAGAAGGAATCCGGATGAAACCAGTATGCGGAAGATGAAGACGAATGCTATGGACGCGTGCAACGAATCATTCGTTCCTTACCATGGATGTCGTTCCGAACGATCAGGTCCCTCCATCCATCCCGCTCAAGTAATTTGGCAGTAGCATCAGCATACGAAGCATGCACTTCGAGAAAAAGGAATCCGCCTTCACTCAGCAGGTATCCGGACACCTTGGAAAGATTGCGGTAGTACCATAAGGGATCCGATTCAGGAGCAAAAAGTGCCAATGAAGGTTCGTAGTCCCGAACACGCGGATCCAACGTGGCCTTTTCAGTGGTAGGGATATAGGGTGGATTGCTGACGACACACGCGAATTGGCCCGGCTTGAAACCATGGCTCGCGGGATCAGCGGTCATATCACCTTTGTGAAAATGAACATCGGCTGCGAAACGAATGGCATTGGATCGGGCCACCTCCAGCGCCGAATCAGAAATATCCAGTGCATGCACTGCCCAGCCTGGGCATTCCAGTGAGAACGTGATAGGAATGCAGCCTGTTCCGGTTCCCATGTCAATCAGACTGCCGACAGGTCGAGCGGAGAGGCAGTCCAACATCCACAACACCAATTCCTCCGTCTCGGGTCGAGGGATGAGCACCGAACGATCGACCAGAAACTCCCGGCCAAGAAAATGCGCCTTCCCAAGCACATATTGCACAGGCTCGTGGCGCAACAGGCGTTCAAGCAGCTCCATCAGTTGCACCTGATGCTCGTGGGATAGCGGATCAGATCGACGCAGTACGACATCGATGCGACGCATATGGAGCAATTCTTCGAAGACCAAATGGCCTACCGAAGCGGCTTCCTCAGCGCCAAGAACCGGAGTAAGCCGGTCGACGTACTTTTTCATCACCTCTCCGACTAGCATCGCTTAAATTTAAGTGTAATCGTTAGAAATCCAAACAAGGCCATTCACTAACTTTGATTCGTGCAGGAAGAACGACGTTTCATGCAAAGATGCCTGCAATTGGCATCACTTGGCTCCGGAAAAGTGGCCCCGAATCCTATGGTTGGCAGTGTGGTGGTAGTTGATGGAAGAATCGTCGGCGAAGGATTCCACCAGGAATTCGGAGGACCACATGCCGAGGTGATGGCGATCAGGGACGCGCTGAAGCATGTCTCTGAAGATCAGCTGCGCAATGCGACACTATATGTCAATTTGGAGCCTTGTTCGCATCACGGAAAAACTCCACCGTGCACCGAACTTCTCATTGCCAGAGGGATACCACGTGTCGTAGTTGGCACGTTGGATCCTTTCCAAGAAGCTGCAGGCCGTGGATTGCGACAGCTTCATGCCGCAGGAATCAAGACAGATCATGGCATGCTAGAAGCAGAATGCCTGGAGTTGAATCGTCGGTTTTTCATCTTCCATCAACAGAGAAGGCCCTACATCCTATTGAAGTTCGCTCAGTCTGCAGATGGTTTTATGGCACCTGTTCCTGGCCCTGGATCTCCAAAATGGATTTCAGGTCCAATATCACGAAAACTCGTGCACAAGTGGCGCACCGAAGAACAGGGAATCATGGTCGGGGCCAACACCGCCCGTATAGATAATCCACAGTTGACCGCCCGTCTTTGGCCCGGCAGACAGCCGGTCAGGATCGTGATAGATCGGAAAGGCACGCTGCCATCCAGCCTGTACTTGTTCGACCGCTCAGTTCCCACCATCGTATTCTCCGGCAAACCAGGAAAGGAAGCCCATAACCTGGAATTCGCGTATCTGGATGAAAAAAAATCGTTGATCGATCAACTGCTACACGAATTGCATGCTCGCAGCATACAAAGTGTCATGGTGGAAGGCGGAAGATTCCTGTTGGACCAATTCATTGAGCGAGGAACTTGGGATGAAGCCCGCATCTTTACCGCTCCGATCCACCTCAAGGAAGGAATAAAATCACCGGGTGTCGGCGGCAAGTTGATAGCAGAACATCCGGTTGGCGAAGACCGGTTATCCATCTTCATGAACTCATGAGCCCATTCAATTACGATTTACTCCGTCGGCTATGTGCCGTGCGTGCCGCCTCCGGCGATGAACGTGCAATGACGGATTTCATACTCGATCATATCGAAAAAGAGCAAAACACCTGGAAAGTG
>JBJTRB010000341.1:0-8182 GCA_046075925.1 Bacteroidota bacterium
TGCGATCGTGCAGGTCGGGTTGGAGAGGGTACGAGATCCTGTAGCTGTACAACCGTTGGCGTCCGTTACCGTTACTGTATAGGTGCCAGCTGCCAAGCCATTGACCGTTGCCGTTGTAGCGCCGGTCGACCACAGGTACGAATAAGGAGAAGTACCTCCGCTAGGCGTTGCTGTAACAGAACCGTTGATTCCGCCGACGGTGGTAGGGTTCGATCCAGAGGTGGCAACACTCAGCTGGGTTGGCTGCGTGATGGTAGTGCTGACGTTTGCAGTACATCCGTTAGCATCCGTTACCGTGAAGGTATAAGTACCTGCTGTGCGAGTGAAAGTACCCGTGCCGGTATAAGGAGTGGTACCACCTGTAGCATTGACTACCACATTGGTACTTCCACCGAAGCAAGCAATGGTACCTGCAGCTGCAGTCAAAGCCAGTTGAGAAGGCTGCGTGATAGTAACTGAAGCAGTGGAAGAACAACCATTATTGTCTGTAATGCTGAATGTGTACGTGCCTGCAGTGCGGGTGAAGCTACCTGTTCCCGTATACGGTGAGGTGCCACCGCTTGCTGTAACGGTTACCGTGGTAGAACCACCGAAGCAAGCGATGCTGCCTGCAGAGGCAGAAGCAGACAACGCAGAAGGCTGCGTGATGGTCACAGAGGAAGAAGCACTACAACCTGCAGCGTCAGTGACCGTAAAGGAATAGGTACCCGCCGTGCGGCTAAAGGTTCCAGTTCCTGAATAAGGGGCGATGCCTCCGGAAGCAGAAACTGTGACCGTTGCAGAGCCACCAAAACAAGCGATTGATGTTGCAGATGCAGAAGCGGTCAAACCTGAACTGATTGTCAACTGCAGAATGGAGGTATTGCAACCGGAAACAGAAGTGTAATTACCAGAGGCAGAATACGTCTGACTGTTAACCGCCCAAGTGTAAGAACCACAAGCAGTGATGACATCCGTCGTGGTAGTTGCAGGATTGACAGTAAGAATCAGGGTCTGAGTACCACAGCCGCTTACACTGGTATACGTTCCAGACTGAGTATATGTCTGACTATTCACCGCCCACGTATACGATCCACATGCAGTAACAGTGGTCGTATTAGAGGTGGATGAAATTACAGTAAGATTCAGAATGGAGGTATTACAACCAGTTACACTGGTGTATGTTCCGCTCTGGGTGTACGTCTGGTTATTAACCTCCCAAGTATAGGTATCACAAACAGTATACGTATCCGTTGTGGTCGTAGAAGGCGTAATGGTCAACTCAAGGACCTCTGTCACACAATTGCTGGTAGCCGAGTACGTGCCAGATGATGTATACGTCTGTCCATTTACCGACCAAGTATAGGCGTCGCAAGCAGAAGCCGTGGTCGTGTTAACAACTGGAGTCTGGACCGTCAAATTAAGCACCTGAGTAGTACAACCACTGACCGAAGTATAGGATCCACTTTGGGAGTAAACCTGATTGTTCACAAGCCACTTGTAAGAGCCACACGAGGTTACAGACGAAGTATTGGTGACCGACGGGGTAATTGTCAAACTCAACACGGTGCTGGCACAGCCAGAAACACTGGTATAGTTACCGCTCTGGGTGTAGGTCTGGCCGGTTACTGCCCACGTATAGGAATCACAAGAAGACTGAGTCACCGTATTCGTTGAAGAAGGCGTGATGGTCAGACTCAGGACCGTGGTAGCACAACCGCTGACGCTGGTGTAGTTACCGCTCTGGGTATAGGTCTGACCGGTTGCAGCCCAGGTATAGGAGTCACAAGCAGACTGAGTAACCGTGTTGGTTGAAGAAGGCGTGATGGTCAGGCTCAGAACCGTGGTAGCACAACCGCTAACGCTGGTGTAGTTACCGCTCTGAGTGTACGTCTGACCGGTTGCAGCCCAAGTGTACGAATCACAAGAAGACTGAGTAACCGTGTTCGTTGAGGAAGGCGTGATGGTCAGGCTCAGAACCGTAGTAGCACAACCGCTTACGCTGGTGTAGTTGCCACTCTGGGTATAGGTCTGACCGGTTACAGCCCACGTGTACGAGTCACAAGCAGACTGAGTAACCGTGTTCGTCGAGGAAGGCGTGATGGTGAGGCTCAGGACCGTGGTAGCACAACCGCTTACGCTGGTGTAGTTACCGCTCTGGGTGTAGGTCTGACCGGTTGTTGCCCAAGTGTAGGAATCACAAGCAGACTGTGTGATTGTATTTGAAGTTGCAGGATTGATGGTAAGATTCAAAAGATCCGTCACACAACCGTTTACACTGGTATAGGTGCCACTTTGCGTATACGTCTGTCCATTTGAACTCCAAGTATAAGAGCCGCAGGCAGAAGCGGTGGTTGTATTTGTCGTGGGCGCCTGACCGTCAGACACGACTGTTGAAGAAGTGGTGGTACAACCGCCAGTTCCTGTTACTGTCACCGAATAGGTACCAGCCGTCAAGCCGGAGATAGACTGTGTTGTAGCTCCTGTGTTCCAGAGATACGTGAAAGGCGAGGAACCTGAGGCAGTCACCGAAGCAGCTCCGTCACTACCTCCCTGACAGGTGACTGCCGTGGAAGATGCGGTTGCGGTCACACTGCAAGAGGTAGGTATAGTGCTATTGCAAACCGGAGTAAAGGTTCTGTTCGCAGCAGTACTGTTGAAGTTAGAAGCAGCGAGCGCCGTGTTCACATAGGCGGTGATGCCGGAGGTTGTCACCCAAGTATAGCCGGTCGACTGACCTGCCACGAAATTGGTATTGGTGATGGTCAAGCGGAATCTACCGACGACAGCGGTAGCACCAGGCAACAGAGGAGCGTTCGGTGTTTGACCGGCATCTTTCAAAATGGCAGTGTAGGTCACTTGCATCAACCTGCTGGAGGCTGTGTAGGACGTGTTGTAGGTGGAGCCAAGCGTCGCATATAACGGAGTGAACATGGGATCACAACTATTTGCCACATAACCGAACGTGTAGGTGTTCGTGCCGGCAGGAACTATACCCGCAGCGTGATTGAACCTGAATGGCGAAGGGATGTTGATGTACAACGTCTCACCGGCCGTACTGGTGTTGGTTAGTGAGTAACGGTACTCGATATAGTTCGAGCCCGCAGCACACTGATCGATGTTCATACTGACCGTAGCAGTAGCAGAAGCATAGTTGAACGAAAAAAGGCTCAACAAGGCTAAAGCTATCACCATGATCGACGATCGAAGGGTAGTTTTTGTAAACATTGGTTTTGGTTTTGGTTAGTTTATTTGGTTGATTGGTTAGTTGCTGTAATGGATGTCTCGAATGGAAAAATGGCTAATCAATGTGTTTTCAAATCAAACGAAAATACTGATTTTGGTCATTCCGCCTACAGTTTTTTCCAATGGGCGAACAGTCGGATTTTCTTGGTAAAGAATTTGCATAAGTCCTAAACAACGCTATATTAGTGGCGTTTAGCCATTCTATAACTCTACTCTACATGAAATCGATTTGCATTTTTGCCGCCTTGCTCCTACTTCCGCTTCAATCACTGTTTGCACAAAAAATATTCTCCACGGACTACTCCAACCAAGCGGACCTAAAAGTATTCGTTGTCAAATACGAGAACCAAGCCGACTTGCTGGTATATAAAGTAGGATACGAGAATCAAGCAGGAGAAAACGACGGAAAGTGGTTTTTCGTGAAATATCAGAATCAAGCCGATAAGAAAGTCTACTTCGTCGACTACGAGAACCAAGCGGATCTGAAAATTTTCTTTGTCAAATACCAGAATCAGGCAGGCTGGAAGCGCAAAGAGAAAAAAGCGCTCATGTATTGATCATTCGGCTCGGACAGCTCGCCCCATCGACATCCTGAGCAACTCCTCGATTTTCGGATTCGCCAAACCGTTCCGGCTTGCCACTGCTGCGTACCGTTTCACTTGATCATCCTTTTTCAAATTGAAATTCACGACCATGAGATTGGTCAATACCATTTCATTCAACGAGTCCGTTTCGTAGGCCTTAGTCAAATGAAAGGACGCACTGTCCCATGCGGCTTGACTGGCAAAAATCGTAGCGAGGTTAACACGTGCAAATACCAAATCAGGCTTAACAGCTATGGCCGTCCTATAAAGTCGAATGGATGCAGCGGTATCCCCGGAAATAGCTTCAATTAAGCCCAATCGATACGCCGCATTCGCATTAGCAGGATAGATTTCCAATGCCGCTTTGAAATGCTCACGCGCCAAGGAGACATATCTGGTCCTGTCCGCTAAAGCTGCCGATTTCTCAGCCAAATTCATGTATTCGGTTGCCAACCCCGATTGTACCCGACTACTCCTTGGAGCATTGCGCGCACCGGATTCAAACAAGGTCAGATTGTCTTTCCATTCAGCGACTCTTGCGGCAGTCGTATAACCTGCCAACAGCAGCACAATAACGGCAGCAAGGATGAAACCACTGGAGGTTGAGCTACTGAATTCACTGAGCTTCGCTTTGCAAGCCTTGGCAAAAAATGGAATCAGCACCACCACCCACCCGACCGAAGGAAGAAACAGGAACCGCTCCGCGAAAGTGGTTCCATTCAAGAAAAAGATATTGGAGGTAGGAAGGATCATCAACAAGAAAAACGATACCCCCCAGGCGGTAAGTGGTTGACGTTTGAAAGAAACCAAAGCGATCAATACCAATCCGGCATACAGAGCGACCGAAACGATGGGGGCCGCCTGATTCCAATCCGCCAACGGAATCTGATTGAACGAATAATCCCAACTCAAGCCGGAGGGCCAAACCATCAGTCGCAAAAACCAAAGCAGGATCGACCATTTCGTGGCCCACAGCTGCGCTGCTCCCGTTGCACCGTACAATACATTTTCTATGACCGTAGTCTCAAAATCCTGTCGTAGCCCTGCTAATGCAACGTGACGACAAGCGACAAACATACCCGCGGCAAGGAAAAACGGAAAAACATATCGTGCAAGTTCCTTGAAAGACGGTTTCCTTAGCAGAAGCAGCGACACAGGGTAAATGACACAGAAGACAGCTGCACTTTCCTTACTGAACAGGGCCATCAGATAAGCGCTGATAGCAAGCACTGCATCGCGGCGAGCACCCTTGTCGACATACCGTAAAAAGCAGGCCAACGAAAACAAGCAACCCAGTGCGGATAACAATTCGTCTTGCCCCTTGATGTTTGCCACCACTTCACTGTGAACGGGATGGACGGCAAAAAGCAGACTTCCCGCCAAAGCATAAAATGGATGCATGGAACGGTCCAACATTCTGATAAGGCCGTACACCGTCAAACACAACAGCACATAGAGCATTACACTGACGAAGTGGAACCCGGCCGGATTGAAGCCGAACAAAGACTTTTGGATAGTGAAAAACGAAATCGTGAAAGGCCGATAAATCTGGAAATTAGATCCTTTGAAATGCAACATGCTTCCCTCGGTGAAGTTGGACGGAATCGTCGATAAACCTTGCTGCACGTTCGGATGATTACGCACGAACAAGTCATCGTCCAATACGAATCCGAATCCGACGGATTTGATATAAACCAAAAAGGCGACTGCAGCTACCAGGTATTTCCAATTTTCACTGAACACCTTTGGAGCATTGTTTTTTCTCTTCGACATCCTGAACCGTGAATATCGCAGGTTACAGTCATTAATACAAAAATCCACTGATCCAGGTCATTTCAGACACACTGGATTTTTGGGTAAATTCACAGCCTAAATCCCAAAGCACCATGAACTCATTCAAAGTGGATCAGATTTACACCGGCTGTCTCGCACAAGGCGCGTATTACATTCAAAGCGGTTCGGAAGCTGCAATCATCGACCCTTTGCGTGAAGTCCAGCCGTATCTGGACCGGGCTGAAAAGAATGGTGCAAAAATCAAATACATCTTTGAAACCCATTTTCATGCTGACTTTGTATCCGGTCACCTGGACTTGAGTAAAAAGACTGGTGCACCCATCATCTATGGACCCAATGCCAATCCGGAATTCAAGTCTCACATCGCGAAGGATGGAGAAGCATTCCAGATCGGCTCCATCACGATCAAAGCGATCCATACTCCTGGTCATACCATGGAATCGACCTGTTATCTTCTGCTTGATGAGAACGGAAAAGAACACAGCCTCTTCACCGGAGACACGCTTTTCCTGGGCGATGTCGGCAGACCGGACCTTGCGCAAAAAGCGGCCAGCATGACGCAGGAAGATCTTGCCGGTCTGCTATACGATTCACTCTATTCCAAAATTCTACCCCTCCCCGACTCCATCACCGTTTATCCTGCACACGGAGCAGGTAGCGCATGTGGCAAAAACATGTCTAAAGAGACGGTCGACACCTTAGGCAATCAGAAGAAAAACAATTACGCACTCAACCAACCGGATCGCAACTCCTTCGTTCTTGCTGTGACGGATGGCCTTACTCCTCCTCCGGCCTATTTCCCGTTGAATGTGGCCATGAACAAAAAGGGCTATTCATCCATCGACACGGTAGTCGGTAACGGCATGAAAGCGCTTGATGCCGCTGCTTTCGAACAAGCAGCCGAAGTCACCGAAGCGCTTATCCTGGATACGCGCTCAGCCGCATCCTTCTGCCAGGGTTTTGTTCCTCGCTCCATCAACATCGGACTTGACGGCCAGTTCGCTCCATGGGTCGGCGCATTGATTGCCGATGTGAACCAACCCTTGCTTCTTGTAACGGATCCTGGGAAAGAAGAAGAATCCGTTATCCGCCTGGCACGAGTGGGATTCGACCATGTACTCGGCCACCTGGCCGGTGGTTTCGAAACCTGGAAGTCAGCAGGCAAGGAATTCGATACGATCGACCGTATCTCTGCAGCAGCATTCGCCGAAAGGTTGAAAGCAGGAGACCATGTCGTTGATGTCCGTAAAGACAACGAGTTCATCAACGGCCACATCAAGTCTGCTATCAACCTCCCTCTTGATTACATCAGCGAATGGTGGAGCCGCAGTAGCGATAACGGACACTTCTTCCTGCACTGCCAAGGAGGGTATAGAAGCATGATTGCAGCAAGCATCCTGAAGGCAAGAGGCATCCATGATTTCACGGAAGTGGCTGGAGGTTACAAAGCCATCAGCGAGACTGCTGTTCCAGTGGAAAAGAGCGTGTTGGCTTGATTGACAAATAGCCTCTTCCCAATGCATCACGACTGAAAGTCGGCTTCTGTTGGTGATTCACCGAACACCGGTAATCACAATCAACCCATTCGCTCGCGCTTGAGCAGGTAAGGCAATAACACTTGCCTGTAACCGGCATTCACATCCGCTTCGACGAACTCGACCCGGTATTGCGCGCAACGCAGCTTCAGCTCCTTTTTGTAAGCCGACATCGACTCCATATAGGTAGAACGGATTTCATTGGCATGCACCTTCACCTCGTCCCCGGTCTCGACATCCACGAAGAGATAAGGACGATCCTGGAACAAGCACTCCTCCTCCCATCTTTTGTCGGTCCCCTGGAACAACACCACCTCATGGCGGCGATGCCTGAGATGCTGTAGCGCAGCGAACAAATCCTCTGATCGTCCCGAAGTGTCCATCATATCGCTGAACAGTATCACCAAGGAACGTTTATGTGTGGTCTCGGCGATTTCGTGCAACGCCTCGGCGGCTACGGTCTTACGACCGGTCCGAATGGCCGGGTCCGCAATGAGTTTCTCCATCTCCGAAAAAAGCATCTTATGATGCAGGGAATTGGAACGGGCGGGTGTGTGGAGTTGGACTTTTTCAGAAAAGACACTTAATCCTACAGCGTCGCGTTGCATGCGAAGCAGGTAAGTGATGGCTGCAGCGCAATGAACCGAAAAGGCGACCTTGTTCATCGGTCCGCCTTTTTTGAATTCGGGAAAATGCATGGACGAGGAATCGTCGATTACCAGCTGGCAACGCAGATTGGTTTCTTCCTCATAACGCTTGACAAACAACTTTTCGGTGCGACCGAACAGACGCCAATCGATGTGACGAGTGGGTTCACCGCTATTGTAAAGGCGATGCTCGGCGAACTCGACTGAGAAACCGTGAAAAGGACTCTTGTGAAGTCCGGTAATAAAACCTTCGACGACCTGTTTGGCTAAGAACTCCAGATGGCCGAACTCCGTTACCTGTTGCTGTTGAATGGGCATGCTGCTCAAATATCAGAAAAAGGGATAAAAAAAGCGCCGGATCATCGGCGCTTTTCTGGATATCTTGATTGAAATCAGG
>JBJTRB010000342.1:0-9375 GCA_046075925.1 Bacteroidota bacterium
TGGAGAAGATGGACCGCTCCGCTGCAGCCGACTGGGAAAACAAGCTGTTGGTGTATGCTACCGAAAAACTCATCAGTAGTTGTCCTGCTCGCGTCATAGGTGCCGCTCCTGAAAAAGCCGCCATCTTGTCTTTTGTAGTGCCGGGAGTCAATGCGCTTGATCTGGGCATGTATCTGGACACGCAAGGAATCGCGGTTCGTACCGGACAGCACTGTACCGAACCGGTCATGGACCGTTTCGGCATCACCGGAACAATCCGTGCCTCATTCATGTTTTACAACACCCTGGAGGAAATCGATCGTTTCATCGAAGCTGTCGTAAAGGGAATCAATCTACTCAAGCACTGATGCGTACCATCGTTGAAATAGAGAAAGAGATCGTAGACGATTTCGACCTGTTCGATGATTGGTCTGAGAAATATCAATACATCATCGAAATCGGTCAGAAACTGCCTGATCTGAATGAGAAGTACAAGACTGACGACAACCGCATCAAAGGTTGTCAAAGCAGTGTCTGGCTTCACGCTTTCGAACAAGACGGGAAAGTGTATTTCGAGGCCGATAGCGATTCGACGTTCGTCAAAGGAGAAATAGCATTGCTCATCCGCGTACTCTCCGGACAATCTCCCGAAGCCATCGTCAATGCCGACCTTCGCTTTATCGACGCCATCGGGTTACGTCAGCATGTCGCAGTGACCAGGGCGAACGGTCTCGCAGCCATGATCAAGCAGATGAAATTATTCGCCGTCGCATATCAATCTTCCTGACAATGACCACCGATAACACAACCAATCCAGCACAGCAGGCAACCGAGCAGATCAGACCGTTGCGCGATCGTGTCATCGATGTATTGAAGACCTGTTATGATCCGGAAATCCCTGTGGACATTTATGAACTGGGACTCATCTACGAGGTGCGTGTGGATCCTGGAAACGATGTTCATATCAAGATGACGCTCACTTCTCCAGCCTGTCCGGTGGCAGAAACCCTTCCGCCTGAAGTAGAGCAAAAAGTGGCCAACATCCCCGACGTCAATAAAGCCAAAGTGGAATTGACATTCGAGCCCCCCTGGGATAAGGAGATGATGAGTGAAGAGGCGCGGATGGAACTGGGCTTCTGGTAAGTCTATCATGCTTGTATAATTGTTTCATGAAAAAGAATCATCTCAGGATCGTGCTAACCGGCGCCACAGGAATGGTGGGCGAGGGCGTTTTGAGTGTTTGCCTGCAAGATGAATCGATCGATGAAATCTTGTTGTTGAGTCGCCGACCTTCGGGAATCGTGCATCCTAAAGTCAAGGAGTTGATTCATCCCGAACTGTCCGACATCACTTCGGTAGCCGATCGACTCAAAGGATACGATGGCTGCTTTTTCTGTTTGGGTGTTTCTTCTGTCGGCATGGAGGCGGAGAAATACCGGAGAGTCACGTATGATCTGACCATGCATGTTGCCAACGTTCTTTCTTCTCAAAACCCCGGCATGGTATTCTGCTATGTTTCCGGTGCAGGAACGGATGGGACCGAGAAGGGTCGAATCCGTTGGGCTCGTGTCAAGGGGAAAACCGAAAACGATCTTGCCCGCTTACCGTTCAGAGCGGTTTATAATTTCCGACCAGGCATTCTGGAGCCGGTACCTGGACTCAAGAACACTATCAGTTTCTATAAGTACATGGGATGGTTGCTTCCTGTATTCCGATGGCTGACTCCGAATTCCATCGGGACATTGAAGGAACTCGGTCAAGCGATGATCAGTACGCTGACGGTTGGTTATCCTAAACGCGTGTTGGAAGTGGCTGATATACGTCAGTTGGCTGCATTGAAAGCATGATTACCTTGACGGTGAAAAATTGACCTACGAATGATGAAACACTTCCTTTTACTCGTATCGATCATCTGTTTGATTAATCTACCTTTTCAAGCTACCTCAAGAGACCAGGTCGTTCATTCTCCTGTGGATAGTTCCTATCGTAATCTTGCTCCTGACGAATTTCAAAAAGGGTATCAGTCCGGCAATTCCATCTTGTTGGACGTCCGTACACCGGAAGAGGTCGCCGCAGGCAGTATTCCTGGTGCAAGCACCATCGATTTCTATGATCCCGAATTCGAACAGCGGATCAATTTGATGGACAAGTCAAAAAGCATTTACGTGTATTGCCATGCAGGCGGTCGCAGTGCAAAGGCGGACAGTTACTCACCAACAACGGGTTTGCACATGTATACAACTTGCAAGGCGGAATGATGGCATGGAAGGAAAAGGGTTTGCCGGTCGAGGTAAGCGTTCAGACCAAGGATACCAACATCCATCAAATGTCCAAGGCCGATTTCGAGAAGTCGCTCGCGACTCCCTTACCGGTACTGGTCGATTTTCACACGCAGTGGTGTGCACCTTGTCGACAAATGGCTCCACTCGTCGATGAGTTGGAAAAGGAATGTGTCGGAAAAGCGATGGTGCTGCGCATGGATGTCGATCAGAGTAAGGAAGTCGCGCAGGCGTATGGCATAAAAGGCGTTCCGGTTTTTGTACTTTTCAAAAACGGAAAAGAAGTGGCCAGAAAGACGGGAGCAATGACCAAAGAAGAGCTTCGAGCATTCCTTACGCAATAATAAAGAGTCAATAACAGAGCATGGAGCCCATTGTCAATAAAGTCGCCGATAGCGGATTGGTCACCATCGACCTGGAAGCGCTGTATAGTACGGGCGAACGTGTGGTGCTCGACATCACCGATTGGCTCTTCGAAGGGTTGATTTTGAAGGAGAAGGATTTCCGTGAACGATTGAAAACAACGGATTGGTCTGCTTATGGTGGCAAACACGTCGCATTGATCTGTTCGGCTGACGCCATCGTGCCGACGTGGGCTTACATGCTGCTGGCCACCGCCCTGCGCCCTTTTGCCGCTACCGTCCATTTCGGCGATTTGGAAAGACTGGAAGAGGCGTTGTTCCAATCGGCTATCGAGAAAATCGATGTTTCTTCCTACACGGACCAACGTGTTGTCATTAAAGGATGCTCCAACGTTAAGGTTCCGGTTTCAGCCTACGTCACGCTTACAGCGTTGTTGCAGCCGGTTGTCAAATCCATTTTCTACGGAGAACCGTGTAGTACCGTGCCGGTGTTCAAACGTAAAGGCGATTGAACGTCAGCTCCTGCTTTACTGAGTTTATTTTTGTCCGATGGAATTGAAGAACCAACGTTTTGTTTCCGGTGGAGTCGACCTGCTATCAGTTGCTGAAGAGTTCGGTACTCCCGTCTATGTATATGACGCGGAAATCGTATCTCGGCAATATGAACGCATCCAGTCCGCCTTTCCCGATGTCGCGCTTCGTATCAAATACGCATGCAAAGCCAACACCAACCTGTCGATGCTCAAGTACATCCGTTCGCTTGGTGCCGGACTGGATGCCGTATCGATCGAAGAAGTGGAGACCGGCATTCATTGTGGATTCTTACCGGAAGAGATTTTGTTCACGCCCAACGGTGTCGCTTATGAGGAAATCAGAAGAGCGGTCGCGCTTGGCGTAACCATTAACATCGATAACTTGTCTGTGTTGGAATTGTTCGGTCATGAGTATGCCGACAAGGTTCCTTGCTGCATCCGTTTCAACCCGCACATTCAGGCAGGCGGAAATCCGCACATCCAGACCGGACATATCGATTCCAAGTTTGGCATCTCGGTCTATCAGTTGCGTCATGTCGAGCGCATCGTTCAATCCTGCGGAATGAAAGTGGAAGGCATCCATATCCACACCGGCTCAGAAATACTGGACTCTTCCGTCTTCTTGCGCATGGCCGAACTCATGTTCGATATGGCCGGATCTTTTCCGCACCTTCGCTTCATCGACTTCGGCAGCGGATTCAAAGTCGCGTACAAGGAAGGCGATGTAACCACCGACATCGAGGAGCTTGGTCAGGAGCTCACCAAACAGTTCAGAGCGTTCTGCCAGCAATATGGCCGCGACCTCGAACTCTGGTTCGAGCCAGGTAAATTCCTGGTCAGCGAGTCAGGCGTATTACTCGTCAAGGCGAACGTCGTCAAGCAGACGCTTGCTACCGTATTCGTCGGAGTGGACAGTGGACAGAACCATCTGATCCGGCCGATGTTCTATGATGCCTACCATGATATCGTGAACGTCAGTAATCCCGCTGGCAAGCAGCGGATCTATTCGATTGTCGGTTATATCTGCGAAACAGACACTTTCGGGTCGGACAGGCGTCTGTCCGAGGTATGCGAAGGGGATATCCTGGCCATCCGGAATGCCGGGGCCTACGGATATTCCATGAGCAACAATTACAATTCCCGGCCTCGGCCATCCGAGGTCATGATTCTGGACGGTAAGCCCAGGCTGATACGCCGCCGTGAAACCCTGGAGGACCTGTTCAGGAACCAGGTGGACGTCATCGGTTGATTTCGTAAATTGCATCCACTATTGCCAGCATGAGCAACGCTTCCGTACAATTCATCACCGATGCTGAATCAAGGGTGTTCGATTCCGAACACCGCAGGAAGTTGGCGTTCAACATCCACCAATACGATAAGAAAGTGGTGGAAGGGAAGCATCAGTTCGAAGATTTCGACCTGGCTCGTCATCGCGCCAATCATTTGAAATGGCGGACCATCGAGCAGCTCGACAAGCACTTGATCGAGTTCGAGGCCAATTTCATCAAGCGTGGAGGTAAAGTGTTGTGGGCGAACGATGCGGATGAAGCGATTCGGGAGATTGTCCGTATCCTGAAGCAGAACGAAGCGAAGTCCGTTGTCAAGTCTAAATCGATGACAACGGAAGAAATACATGTCAACGCAGCGCTTGAGAAAGAAGGAATAGAATCTGTCGAGACCGACTTGGGTGAATTCATCGTGCAGTTACGCGACGAACCGCCTTATCATATCGTCACTCCTGCGATGCATCTTTCAAAAGAGGATGTAGCGAAGACCTTCAATGAAAAATACGATCTTCCGCTGGAGAGCACGCCGAAGGAAATCACAGCGTTTGTCCGCAATCGCTTGCGTGAAAAATACCAACGTGCGGACGCCGGAATAACCGGAGCCAATTTCATCATTGCCGATACCGGTTCGATCGCTGTCACGGAGAACGAAGGCAATGCACTCATGTCGATCGCTTTCCCTAAGATCCATATCGTCATCGCCGGTATCGAGAAGGTGATTCCTTCGATATCCGATCTCGATCTTTTCTGGCCCTTGTTAGCCACTCACGGAACCGGACAGAACATCACAGTCTATAATTCCATCATGTCCGGTCCTCGTCTTCCTGACGAGATAGACGGACCCGAGGAAATGTACGTTATACTGCTCGATAATGGTCGTTCCAACCTTCTTGCTCAGACCGATCAACGGCAGGCACTTTATTGTATCCGTTGCGGCGCTTGTCTGAACGGTTGTCCGATTTACAAAGGTGTCGGCGGGCATGCTTATGGTGCTACTTACAGCGGACCGATAGGTTCGGTCATCACGCCGCATTACCAGGGTATGAAAGAGTTCAAGCACCTCAGTTATGCTTCTTCCTTATGCGGAAAGTGTACCGAAGTGTGTCCCGTCAGGATCGACCTACACAAACTATTGTTGTATAATCGCAGGGATTCGGTCAATCAACATGCGAATGCGAAGCCGGAACGATGGACGTATACCTTCTGGAAAAAAGCGATGTTGAGCCGACGTCTGATGAACCAAGGCGGTGCAAGGGCGAAGAATTTCATTCTTCAGAATTTCTTCCGGAAAAGTTGGGGTGACCGCAGAGAGCTGCCTCGCGTAGCAGCGCGCTCTTTCAACGAGCAATGGCGCCGCCGAAATTCCGCCTGAGGATTTCTTCATCGTATTCCGATTCCAGCGCTTTTTTGAAATCTGCCAGACTCACTGTCCGGATATCCTTAATTTGCTCAGGGGTTATTTTCACAGAGAGTTTCTCGCACGTTTCGCGATCGAACTTTTCGAATGCCGATTTGTAGTCGTGCATGTTTGATTGAGGAACGAATCGGAATTCTTCGGTGCCGAGCAGGAGTTCGAATCGGGATACGATCAGGCCAGGTGCTGAATGCCCGTTCACGAATTCGATGGTCGAAAAGATATTGCGTGCCTCGTTCAGTGTAAGCGTGTCCATGGTGCTTTTTTCAAGCAATAAACAGCCGCACCCGTTTGAAAGGCAATCCTATTTGGTCTAAGCACTTGTCAGTTGGGCGAATGGCTGAAAAAGGAAGGCCCGGCATCTGCGCATGCCGGGCCTGATTCCGATAAACTGATCCAAAAAAGAACCAATTGAAAAGTATCATCAAGATACCATTTTCCAGTTGGCTGACTATTTCATGACAATCGGTTCATGTGTTTTCTTGGAAAAGTACAATGGAAACGTTGGTAAAAGCACTGGCATCAATGTGCCCAGTCATGTTGATCCAAATCTTCGATACAGGTTGTCAGCAGATCGATGGAAGCCTGGATATCTTCTTTGTCGGCCATTTCGATGACTTGATGGATATGACGGGTGGGAATTGAAACCGCACCGGCGATGGAGCCGGTCTTACCCATGCGTTGGATGCCTGCCGTATCCGTGCCGCCTGCTTGCAGGATTTCCGGTTGCCAGCGGATACCATGTTTGTCGGCCGTCTTTTTCATGAAGTCGACCATGCGCACATCGCATATAGTGGACGAGTCCATGATCTTGATGGCGGCTCCTTTGCCAAGGCGCGTCACTTGTTCATGAGGTTGTGAGCCCGGGACATCGTATGCGATGGTGGTGTCTAACCCGAAACCGAAATCCGGCTCGATATGGTGTGCAGCTACGTTTGCGCCACGCAGTCCGACCTCTTCTTGCACCGTGAACACCGCATAAACATCGTAGGGATGTTGTTTCAGTTTGCGTAAGGTCTCAATCAGGATGAAAACGGAAACCCGGTTGTCTATGGATTTACAGTTCACACAATTACCCATTTCGATGAGTTCCCGTTGACGCGTGACAGGATCACCGACACGTACCAGTTTGGCGACTTCTTCTTTTGGTAATCCCAGGTCGATGAAGTAATCCGTCACCTGTGGTACTTTATTTCTCTCTTCCGGAGTCATGATGTGAATGGGTTTGGATCCCATCACCCCGATGAGGTCTTGCCGACCGTGAACGATGACTCGCTGCGCAGTCAGTGTTTTGGGATCGAATCCACCTAACGTGTGAAAACGAAGGAACCCGTTATCGTCGATGTGGGTCACTATGAAACCGATTTCATCCATGTGTGCGGCTACCATCACTTTCTTGGAGGTCTTGCCTTTCCGGACGGCGGTCACATTGCCCATATTGTCGATGCGGATGTCTTCGCACATCGGACGGATTTCACGCAGGACAAGTTCCCTGACGCGGCTTTCGAAGCCCGGCGCTCCCGGGATCTCACAGATTTCTTTTAAAAGAGGTATGTTGAGTGACATGTTAGTCTTTGTGTGTTAAGTGGGTTGACTTATCGTACACGACCAAGCTTGATCATGTTGGTCCTGCCTTGCTCTTCCAAGGGCATGCTGGCGAGATTGATGATGATATCGTCCTTGCGTATGAATCCTTTTTCTTTGAGGATCTGCTGAAGTTCCTTGATGGTTTCGTCCGTGGTTACATCCCGGTCATAGAAGAAGGAACGGACACCCCATACGAGGCTGATGGCGCTCATCAGCGAGGATACATCGGTGAAGATGAAGATGTCTGCATCGGGACGTTGGGCGGAAACCTGGTAGGCCGTGTAACCCGACCGGGTCATTCCTACGATCGCTTTGGCTCCGACTTGTGAGGCCATCACACAGGCGTTGTAGCAGACGGAATCGGAAATGTAGGTGGGACTATTCGGATTCGGTGCGTGGTGTCGGTTGTAAGGATAGGATTCTTCTTCAACGGTGGTGATGATGTTCCGCATGTACTCGACCACCCGAACGGGATACTGACCGACAGAAGTTTCGCCGCTCAGCATGACAGCATCTGCGCCGTCCAACACGGAGTTCGCAACATCATTCACTTCTGCACGCGTAGGCGCGTGGTTGGTGATCATGCTTTCCATCATCTGGGTGGCGATGATGACAGGCTTGAAGGCGGTGATGCACTTATTGACCAACATCTTCTGGATGAGCGGAACTTGTTCCATCGGCATCTCCACGCCTAAGTCACCACGCGCTACCATCAGTGCATCCGCTTCTTGAATGATGGCATCTATTTCTTGCAGTGCTTCCGGTTTCTCTATCTTCCCGACAACCCGAATTTTCTTTCCGGCACGAGCGATGATCTCTTTCAGCTCGCAGATGTCTTGTGAACTTCTTACGAAAGACAATCCGATCCAATCGACATCCATCTCGATGGCGAATTGAAGATCCTCCAGGTCTTTGGTGGTGAGACAAGGCAGTGAAATCTTGGTTCTTGGCAGGTTGACACCTTTACGCGAAGAAAGATTGCCACCGCTTTCCACCACGGCCTTCACCAGGTCTTTCTTGTTGGTGTCGGTCACCCGCAATTGCAGTTTACCGTCATCGATCAACACGGTGTCACCTATGGCCACATCCAGCGGGAACTGCAGGTAATTCATGTAAACGGTTCCATTTTCTCCGATACACTCTTCGGTTGTGAAGCGGATCTCGCTTCCCTTCTCGAGTAACATGGAATTATTCCTCACCTCCCCGATGCGCAACTTAGGACCTTGCAAGTCGACAAGGATAGCGGTATGCACGCCGAGTTCGCGGTTGATGGAGCGGATATGGTGAATGATTTCCCGGTGATGCGAATAATCGCCATGGGAAAGATTGATCCGACAAACGTCGACGCCGGCCAGAATCAATTGACGAAGCGTATCGTGACTGGAAGAGGCCGGTCCGATCGTGGCTACGATTTTAGTCTTGTTGAAAGGAGTGATATTCATGGGATAATTCATTTCGATTAAAAGAGCAGATATTCTTTCGATTTCAGTTTAATCGGATCGAGTACGAAAACACCTTGAAACATTCGAAGGGGTTTGATGCGTTGAGCGATTTCGGTGACATCGAGTTCTGACTGGCCGGGTTTCACCAAGAGGAAGAAGTCGAGGTTCTTCTGTTCACTGACCAACAAGCCCCGGTCCGATTTGTTTCCGATCAGATGATACCGGTCCTCTTGCTCGTTGCAGAATTCGAAGAAGGGGAACGGGATGTCTTCCTCGCGTTTCGGATCGTAAATCAGATAATCATCCACGCGTACCATCTCGATGGAAAGTGCCTGGTTGATTTCACGGCAGACACGAAAATCCCGGTAAGTAGTGGCTATGCCGATCAACAGGAAATCGAACTCTTCATCACCGTACTTTAATACCGTTTTCGCCATTTCGTCAAGCTAAGGCGAAGATAACAAGTAATCGGCTGCCTTGGCCGAGCAAGAAA
>JBJTRB010000343.1:0-18381 GCA_046075925.1 Bacteroidota bacterium
CCTTGATGAAACAAGAAAACGCGAGGTGATGATCCGGTCTGAGAAAAAATAGTGGAGTCCAATACGCCTCCATATATGCTGGCTACACCACGGATGGCGGGATCGACGTTTGATACGTGAAGTCGTCCACGGATGTCGCCCAAGTCCGGACGACTGAAATTCGCATTCGTAGGCAGGCAGGAATACAAGTACATATCCGGATCAGGAGGCGGAACGTTGCCGAGCGATCCTGCGACTGCGGGTTTCTCGGAGGGTTGGTCCAGGAAAGCCGTTGTCATGGCGATGAATCCACCTGCACTTTCTCCGATAAGGAACAGGTTGTCCATGTCGGTGGAATCCTGAGAAGCACGTCCGGAAAGGAATCGCAATAACCCTTTCATGTCCTGCATGGCTCTGTAATTCGCACGGATCACTTCCGCGCTATCGTAGGCATAGGCGCATGGATCGGCAAGGGACGCATTACACAGTGCGTACATGGTGTAACTCGTGATCTTATGATTGCCCATTCGATAGGTGGGGGCGACCACCATCCATCCACGTCGTGCCAACTCCTGTGCGAAGTAGACCACATTCGGGTCGCGGTTGGTTCCTGCAACCCACGCACCTCCGTGTATCACGACAGCAACAGGTCGACGACAATTGGAATCACCAACCGGGCGATACAAATCATATGTAAGCGATTCATAGTTTCCACTGAAAGTAGTGTCGCCTCCGTATAAGATGTCATTCACCGTATCGATCGGATAGACCGGTTGGGTGTAAAGCAATTGCGCTTTGAGCTGAAACGAAATCGCTCCTAAAAAAAGAAGTAGAAATAACAGTCTAGTGGAACGAAGCGACATCTTCAAACAATAAAGAATCACCTGAATTTACCGGACCATTGTGATGCAATCAGTTTCGCGCTCCCAGGATGTTGGAAGAACTGAATCCTCCCAGTCCGCCTGAGCGGAAATACACTTTGCAACTATCAGAAACGAATTCAAGGCTTCTTATCTGCCCAGGATAGGGCATTTCATAAAAGTACAAGGTGGTATCGATCGGAAACACCATGTTGTCCACGATGATGCTATCCGGTGAAGGATGGGGCGATACCGTGAAGGCATATGCAAACGTGGTGTCGTAGGACGACGGATTGTTCATCATCCAAAAAACATTGTTGCGTGTGCCGGAATAGTTGCCATACAAGGATTGACGGTAATCTGCGAAGTGAGCGACGAGCATGAGATCGTCCGTTGCAATGAAACGAAACGGATTCTCCGTGCTGACGATGGTTCCATTCGATTCCCATCCTTGAAAGACCATCCGGCTGGATGGACTCGCTGAAAGGACCACTTCGGCGCCGATCGTATATGTACCCGCTCCGGTTACGACACCTGAACCTGGCGGATCGACGGATACGGAAATAATGCTGGTCGTATCGCTTTCGTGCACGCAGGAGAAAAGCGAAAACAAGGTGAGGAGAAACAGGAGTGCCAGACGTTTCATGGTCTAAATCTAATGAAGAAAATCGATTGGCAGCTGCTTCGTATCATCTATTCAATTGTTATTTCAAGTAAAATGATAAGCAAGACAGAAAGCAGGAAGACGCTCTTCCAATCAGCATCACCGTTGATAATTCGACTTTATGCCTTAATTTTAAAGTATGATCCGCTATTTCACCATCGCTTTTCTGATGACATGCTGTTTTGCTGTTTCCGGTCAACTTCCGCTGGAAGCAGGACGGTGGCATGCCGATATCGCATTGAACGATTCGACGAATCTGCCCTTTATCCTGATTGTCAGCAAGGATGGATTGAGCATTGAAAATGCGGAGGAGTTGGTGAAGCTTACCGACGTCCGGGTGAACGAAGATTCTGTGAGCGCATTTTTTCCGCTCTACGATGCCGAGGTAAGACTGCTTTCGCTGGGAACTTTGGCTGTAGGTGAATACATCAATCATGGTAAAACCTCGAACAACGTATTTTACATGAGGGCGCTAAAGGAGCCGGCCTTCCGCTTCAGTGAATCTCCAAAAGATCCGAAAACGGACATCTCGGGAAAGTGGAAACTGGTGTTCGATGGCGAAGAAGGTGTGAATCGTCAGAACGTAGCGGTGTTCCGACAATCGGGCAGCCAGGTGACGGGAAGCGTGCTGACGCCGACAGGAGATCATCGGTATCTTGATGGGGAATTGAGTGGAGATCGGTTGAGGCTTTCCACATTCAATGGTGCTTTCGCTTTTTTATACGATGCCCGACTGCAAGCCGATGGCTCGTTGAAAGGAACTTTCTATTCCGGACACACCGGATTCGACACCTGGAGCGCTTACAAAGACCCATCCGCCGAATTGCCTGACGCCAACTCGCTTGTCTTCATCAAACCAGGAGCAGATCGGTTCGACTTCTCTTTCCCGGATACCAGCGGTAGACGATGGACCATCAACGAACCCGAGCTCCGAAACAGGGTACGCATCGTACAGATCATGGGTACGTGGTGCCCCAACTGTCTGGACGAATCGAAATTCCTCAACGATTATTACCTTAAAAACAGGATGAAAGGAGTGGAGGTGATCGCCATCGATTTCGAACGGTCGAATGATACGACCAAAGCGTGGAAGAACATCCGACGGATCAGTCAGCAACTTCAAATCGGTTATCCAATCGTTTTCGGTGGAATATCGAACCGCGACTCCGCGGCTGCCGCACTTCCCATGCTGAGCAAAGTGTTCGCCTACCCTACCACCATCATCCTCGACCGCAAGGGGAATGTCCGCAAAATCCACACTGGTTTTTCAGGACCAGCCACCGGAGAAGCGTTCGAAGCGTATCGTGCTGAATTCGAAGCATTCATCGGCGAGCTACTGGGAGATTGAATTCATCGCACTAAACCGGTCTTTAAGGCCTGGCAGACAACTGTCAAACCTTTGATTTTTTGTAAAAATTCAAGGTGTAATTGTTTTTATCTAATAATTAGCAGGATTAATCCAATCCTTAGATAAACCGTTCTTTAGTGAAAAAGCGACTTCGTAGCTTTAGTAGCTAAAATTCTGCGAATCAATAGTTACATCCAAATTGACCATATGAAAAAACTATTACTCAGTGTGTTGTTCCTCCTCGGTGTGTGGGCAACTTCCAATGCCCAGTGTACGACGACCAACGCAACTGGCTGTCAGTGCAAAGACGCATCTCAAACCGATTGCGATCTTTTGCCGGACATTCAAATCGGACATCCGCCTTTTTATCAGCCAGGCCAGACATACGGCTACATCGAATATTCCCAAACGGGTAATGGTGTCGACAACGGTCGACTGAAGATTTCCGTCTCTACTCCGAACACCGGACATGGTGCGCTGGAGTTGCGCACCACGAACATCTTCGTTTGTGGCACCGACACCTTCGTTGGAACCGCTCCATCGATTTGTCCGGATGGCGTCTCTTACCCTCGCATCCTGATCAATCAGCGCATTTACCACAAGAACGGTAACACGATGACTTACTACGATCGTGCAGCAGGCACCATGACCTATCACCCTACACACGGTCATATGCACGTTGACAACTGGGGTACCTATACGCTGCGTACAGAAGATCCGAACGAGCCGAATCCACTGAACTGGCCCATCATCGGGGCTGGAACCAAACTCGCTTTCTGCGTCATGGATTATGGCAACTGCGGCGGAGCCAGCTACCAGGACCATTGTCTCGACACCGCAGGTAACCCGATGAACGGCGCCAGTTTCTTCCCCAACTACGGCCTCGGTGGTGGTTCTTATAACTGCTCGCCCAGTGTACAAGGCATCAGCTCCGGCTACCTCGATATCTACTGGACCAGTCTCGATGGCATGTGGATTCAGATTCCTCCGGGCACCTGCAACGGAAACTACTGGATTGTGACCGAGGTAGACCCGAATGGCAACTTCTTGGAAGAGTACGAGAACAACAACGTTTATGCTTCTCCTGTGACGCTCACACGTCAAGCTACCGGACCGGTGTCATCGACCATTTCCATCGCCAACTCCAACACCACCATTTGTCCTGGTGGATCCGTTACGCTGAGCGCAATGGCTGGCCCAGTCGGAACCACCTATCAGTGGATCACCGGAGAAACGACACCTTCCATCACGGTCACGCAGCCTGGAACATACACGGTGAACGTTTCAACCAGCTGCGGAACGGGAACTTCACAGCCTGTCACCATAACGATGAGTCCTGCCATTGCAGATCCAGTAGTGGATGGTGATTCTTTGCAGACTCCTGGCACAGCGGCACTCTCCGCTACAGGAACCGGAACCATCAATTGGTACGATGCGCAGAGCGGTGGCAATCTGCTAGCAACAGGTAACGCCTTCACGACGCCTGTGATTTACACCTCGACCACTTACTATGTCGAAGACGAAGTAACCACCCCCGGCCTGCAATTCCAGGTAGGACCTGCCTCTAACACTACCGCTGGTGCCGGAGCATCCTCTACTTCCACCAACGCTCTGGTTTTCGATTGCATGAATCCATTCATCCTGCACAGTGTCGATGTTTATGCACAGACGGCAGGTTCACGTACCATCGAACTGCGCGACGCATCCGGCAACACCTTGCAAACAGCAGTGGTTCAGGTGGTAGTCGGTCAGAACACGGTTGTGCTTGACTTCAACATCACGCCCGGAACCGGTTATCGTCTGGTGAAGCCGTTGACCTCCCAGGAGCTGTTTCGTAACAATGTGAATACGGGTGCCGGTTTCCCCTACACCATCCAGAACTTCTGTTCCATCACAGGCTCTACAGCCACCTCCAATCCTGGTAACTACTATTACTTCTTCTACAACTGGGATGTCCGTCTGCCTGACAACTCCTGCACGAGCAGTCGCGTACCGGTCGAAGCTTTCGTTGCTTCGCCAAGCACGATCCAGGACGCCGCACAGCTGAACTCACTCAAAGTGTTTCCTAATCCGGCATCTTCCCAGGTGAATGTCTCATTCGACATCAAAGGCGTGAACACGGCAACGATGGAGTTGATCGACGCAGTCGGTCATCAAGTCGCCATCCGAAGCATCGCATCAGCCAACAATCATTTTGAATCGAGCTTCGATGTAAGTACTGTTGCAAAAGGTATCTACAGCATTCACATCTTGTCCGACAATAAGAACTACTACAGCAAGCTGGTAGTACGTTGATCGTATTCGAATAAAACGAACGGCCTACCGCACGGTGGGCCGTTTTTTTATCGATAAAAAGCAAATCCTGACCTTTATCAGCACGCATCTCTGGGAAGTCTCGTTACTTCGATCCACTATGAACATTCGTCTTTCCATCCTATTTCTTTTTTGCTTGTTATCGGCAGCAAAATCGCAACCGGTTTTCCAGGCATTCGACCGATTCAATTCTCCTTTGCCCGACAACACGTGTCGCACCATCGCAGTCGATGCGCAAGGACGCAAGTGGTTCGGGACCGAGTACGGCATAGCGGTGTATGACGATGTCAACTGGACCGTGTATACGTCACTCAACTCCGGTCTCACCGACAACTCCATCAAGCACATCACCTTCGATGCTCAGCAACGCGCTTGGATTTCCACACAGAACGGTGGAGTGTGTGTGTTCGATGGAACCACTTGGACTTCCTACACGACCGCCAATTCCGATATTTCGGTCGATTATGTGAGAAGCACCACCATCGATCGATTCGGTCATGCATGGATCTGCACCAATCTCGGATTGAATTATTTCGATGGCGCTACCTGGAGGATATTTGACATGTCCAACTCCAGCCTGCCGGTCGACAACATCGCAGTGATTGCCATCGAGAACGACTCCACCCGATGGATCGGTACGGTCAATGGAGGCTTTGTTAAAATGGTCGACACCGCATTCACGGTCTACAATCTCTATCTGTCCAATTTCCCTGACAACACGATCACTGGGGTCGTAATCGATACTTCCGGAATCAAATGGGGTGCATGTCCGGCAGGAGGACTTTCCCGCTTTTTCAACGGTGCCGTTTTCGCATACAACCAAGTCAGCTCCAACATTCCCACCAGCTCGCTGACTTCCCTTGCGTTCGATTCTCTTCAGAATCTTTACATCGGTTCGTTCGACAAAGGCTTGATAAAAAAATCAGGCAACTCGTTCACCTACTGGGACACGCAGAATTCAGCCATGCCCGACGACCTGGTGTATGCCGTCGCAGTTGAACGCAACGGCGTCATCTGGTGCGGTACCGAAACACATGGTGTCGTTCGCTTCGATGAAACAGGATTGTCTGCTGTTAGTGAAGCTGTTCAAAGCGGAGAAAACGCGCTCTCGATTTACCCCAATCCTGTTTCAAACCGTTTGCATATTCAGCGAGGAGAAATTTCTCCTGTGTTCGTTGAAGTGATCGATCGTTTAGGAAAAACTGTTTGGGAATCCGACATCTACACTGAAAACACGTCTTTGGATGTGTCGAGTCTGCCAGCGGGTGTTTATCTGTTGAAATCCACTTCAACGTCCAAAACGGATATCGTCCGTTTCATCGTGTCGCATTGATCGATCAGGCTTCCGACACCTCGTATCGTTCGCGCACCTCGTCCAGAATGGCGTGAAGCTCGTCAATGGATTCCGTGGTGACCAACCTGGTCCTGAAATCCTTGAAGTGGTCGAGCCCCTTGAAATAATTGCCATAGTGCGGGCGCATTTCAAAAATTCCGACGCGTCCTTTTTTCCATTCCAGTGATCGGTTCAGGTGCGTGCGGCAATTGTCGACGCGTTCGGCGATCGTAGGAGGAGCCAGTTCGCTTCCGGTGTTGAGGTAATGACGTATTTCACGGAATATCCACGGATTGCCGATGCTGGCACGACCGATCATGACGCCATCAACGCCATATTTGGATCGCATCTCGATCGCCTTTTGCGGAGAGTCTACATCGCCATTGCCGAATATCGGTATGGTCATCCTCGGATTGTTTTTGACTTCGCCGATCAAGGCCCAGTCCGCCGGACCTTTATACATCTGTTTTCGGGTACGACCGTGGATCGTAAGAGCAGCTATTCCGATATCCTGCAAACGCTCGGCAACCTCGACGATATTCTTGGTGTTATCATCCCAACCCAATCGTGTCTTGACGGTAACGGGCAACTTAACGGCCTTCACGATTTCTTCGGTCATCCTCACCATTTTCGGAATGTCTTGCAACAATGCAGCACCTGCACCCTTGCATGCCACCGCCTTCACCGGACATCCGTAATTGATGTCGATGAGATCCGGCGATGCTGATTCAGCAATCAAGGCCGCTTCGCGCATCGATCCGATTTCGCCACCGAAAAGCTGAATGCCGATGGGACGCTCGTATTCGAAAATATCCAGTTTCTGTTTGCTCTTGGCTGCGTCCCGGATGAGTCCCTCGCTCGATATGAACTCCGTATACATCATGTCTGCGCCATTCATCTTGCATACGTATCGGAATGGCGGGTCGCTCACGTCCTCCATGGGAGCTAGTAGCAACGGGAATTCAGGCAGGACGATATCGCGTATCACGATCGGAGGAGGCTTTAGCCCGGAGGCTTCTTCCCTTTTGACAGGGGAATAATCACTTATCTTGCAGACAAAATTACGACATAATGACCATCAGGGCAATCTTCAAGGATTACTCCATCACAGCCAAGCTGCTCATCACGATCGGTGCATGTCTGGTTCTGACTACTTTATTCAGTATGGCAGGGATGCTCTTTTGCAACCTGTTTCTGGGAGTGAGTCAGGAACAGCTGGCACAAGTGGCGAATGATTACACGAATCCTACCGGAATAGCAGTGGCCAAAATCATGCAGGTGATGATGTCCTTCGGCTTCTTCATTTTACCGCCATTCATCCTGGCATTTCTGTTCGAGGGAACTATCAAAGAATACCTGATGCTCGACAGACGTATCAATGCACGTGCTCTTATCCTGGTCGTGCTATTGATGATCGGAGCGCTTCCCTTGGTGAACGCAATGGGAGAATGGAACAGTCACATGCAGCTACCTGCCGCATTTTCGTCTATCGAGGAATGGATGAGAGCGGAAGAAGACCGTTTGGAACAACTCACAAAAGCATTGCTCCAGATGCCTCGTTCGTCCGATTTGGTGTTGAACCTTTTTGTGATCGCTTTGCTACCGGCCATCGGAGAAGAGTTGCTTTTCCGTGGAATCCTTCAACGCCTCTTCGTAGAGTGGTCTGGCAAAAAACATCTCGCTGTATGGGTGACGGCATTCGTATTCAGCGCCATCCACATGCAATTCTTCGGCTTTTTTCCGCGCATGATCCTTGGAGCGTTACTCGGTTACCTGGTCGTTTGGAGCGGGTCGCTCTGGTTTTCCATCACCGCACATTTTGTAAACAACGCTTCAGCAGTCATCCTTTCCTACCTGTATGAGCACGGTGCCAGTTCACTAGACCCGGAAGCGTTTGGTACTTCCTCGTCAGACCTTCTGCTGGTCATGGTTTCTTTGGTGTTGGTTGTCTTCATGGTACGCATGATCAAAAATACGTTTGAAAGAAATCCGACCTCCGTTTCTTACCCTCAATGACTTTTCGATGAAAAAAATATACGGCATTCTCATCGTTTGTTTTCTACTATGCTTATTGTCGAATGAGACATTGGCTCAGTGGTCGCTTTGCACCACTCCCGGTTACAGTCCGAGGCAAGCATTGGCCGTAGTGAACGATAGTATTGTTTTCGCTGCAGGAAACGACGGGAAAGTTTGGAAGTCGACAGACAACGGCGTCACGTGGACAATATCCTACACCGATACGACCAAAAGCATTCTGGGCATGTATTTCCTGAATGCTGATACCGGTTTCGTATGCGGCGTAGCTGGAAAAATGTTCAAAACGACCAATGGAGGTCAATCGTGGACGTCTGTTACCAGCGGATCCGTCGTTGACTTATACGATGTGGAGTTCGTCAGTACGACAACAGGTTTTGCTGTTGGATTGAATGGAACGATCCGAAAGACCAACAACGGTGGAATATCATGGTCGTCGATGACAAGTGGTACTTCGTCGGGACTATTGGCTATCGACATGGTTTCAGCGACCGAGGGATTCATTGTAGGCAGTACAGGAATGATTCTTCGTACGTCCAATGGGACTACCTGGACGCAACTTCCAAGCAATGTGATTTCTTCATTGAACGATGTGCGTTCCATCGACGGTGTACATGTATTCGTATGCGGATCGGATGCGCGATTCCTGCTTAGCGACGATGCTGGTGCAACGTGGCAAGCGTCCTATTTGGACGCTACTTACCCGGACCTATACGCCATCGACTTCCTGAACAACGACACTGGCATGGTGGCCGGTCAATACGGAAAACTGTTTTCCACCAACGACGGAGGTGCTTCCTGGATTCCGGAGGCCTCGGTTACCGGATCTTTATTACTGGATTTGAAAATTTCTTCCTGCAACTCGTTCTCTGCTGGAACCGGAGGAACCGTTGTAAGGAAGACTTGTGGAACACTTAACGCTTCTGCTGCTGAACAAGTAGAACGGATAGACATTTTTCCTATTCCTGCAGTCGATGTGATGAACATCCAAACCGATCCCGGATTTGCGATAGCAAAACTGGTGTTGTCCGACATGACAGGCTTATCGTCGACTATCGACTTTACTTCCGAGCGACCAGGCCATTTTCGGATAGATACACGAAAATTGGCTCGAGGTACCTATTCGTTGACACTGGTCGGCAATGAGATCATTCGAAAAAAAATCATCCTGATTCAATGAGCCCTTTCTTGAAGTACATACGAATCGCCTCCCGCATCCTGGGTGGTGGAATCGCAGCGTTCCTGCTTTTCATGCTGGTCGGACACCTGTTGAATAAAGAAGATGCTGACGCACTGCTGCATTTGAAAGCGCGCGAACTGTTCGTATTCATCCTCTTTCCATTAAGTATGGTGACAGGCTACGTGGTGGCCTTTTGGAAAGAGTTGGTCGGCGGACTCATCGTGATCGTCGGTCAACTGCTGATGTATGCTTTGCAGCCATCCCTTATCACCAGTGGACTTGCCTGGCTGATGTTTCCAGCGGTACTGCATGTATACTTCGGATGGAAAAAACGCATTCAATAAATCAGCTCATTAATCGGATCACTTTCTTATCATGAAGAAAATCCTCTCTTCACTTTTCCTTGCCCTTGCTTCAGCATTCATCTGTCAAGCCTCCGACACCTTGCATGTCCTTTTCATCGGAAACAGTTACACCTATGTGAACGATCTTCCGGGACTTGCCAGGGATTTTTCCGCAGGAAAAGGAAAAACACTGCTGATAGACAGCTATGCACCTGGTGGATATTCTTGGAGTCAACACGCAACAGATGCATCATGTCTGGCTAAAATACGGCTGGGAAATTGGGACGCAGTCGTGCTTCAGGAACAAAGCCAAATGCCGACCATCCCGTTTTATCGTGACAACTACAGTGCTCCAGGAGTCCAATCGTTGACCGACAGCATCCTAGTCCACAATCCTTGTGCACGCATCCTGTTATTCATGACCTGGGGTCGCAGATTCGGTGGACAGCAATGTATCAATGGGCATTGTAGTCCGGTATTCGTCGCCTTCAATCACATGCAAGATTCACTGCAAAGTGCTTATGAGTCGTTTGCCGCAGCCAACCATACTGCCTGCGCTCCGGTCGGAGTGGCCTGGAAAAAAGCCCTCGAAGACACGTCCATGGTGCTTCATTCGACGGACAACAGTCATCCGGCGCTCAACGGTTCCTACCTGGCAGCTTGTGTTTTTTACACGATGTTTTGGAAAGACGCCTCTTCCGGAGGGCTTTACACAGCGGGGCTGTCTGCATCCGTAGCAGCGAGGTTCCAGGAAATTGCTGACTCAACTGTTTTTCTTTCTTCCTCCGATTGGGGAATCGATCTGGATGTACCAGTCGCTTCTTTCACTTCTTCTGTTACGGGCTATCAGGCGGATTTCGTCAACACCTCTATCGGCACAGGTTCGATGAACTATCAATGGGATTTCGGAGATGGCACCACCAGTTCATCCACTGATCCTTCTCATCAGTATGCTACTGGCGGTACGTATACTGTAACGCTTATGGCGGACAACTGCGGCAATATCGATTCTTTCACCACCACAGTCACTGTATTACCCTCCACTACGGGAGAAGTCGTTCAGGAATCAGCTTTATCTATCTACCCTCAACCTGCAGACAAACTGTGCAAGGTGATATTCAGGGAAAACGGAAAACACTGTTTGAAAGTCCACGATCTGCAAGGAAAACTATTATCCGAAGAACGCTGTGACGGAACCTTCTTGACCTTCATCACTGAAAATCTACCTCAAGGCTTTTATATTCTGATTATTGATGACATCCGAAAAACACTGTCGGTGGTACATTGATCTTTTCGATCAATAAAAATGAAAAAAGGAGTAGATAAACCGAAAGGGCGTACCGTGGATTCGGATAAAACATATGGCCAAGGTAATCGGACTCAGATTACCCTGTAACCAGAAGATTTAATCGTTATGAAAAATCAATGAGTTCCCGAGGTCGCAGCCAGCAGGGACGTCAATCCTTGTCCGTCAACGGTCACCGCAACCTCGTTGCGACGGTTGACCAACTGATATGGAGGATTGTAACCGAGGTAACTGAAGTTGGACGCGGCAACCAACCCTTTGGAGGAAATCCATTTGCTGAGCACTTCGGTGTTTTGAGCAATATCGTCATCCGATGCAAAACCGGAAAAACGTACAACCGCAACGACCTGCTCGGGAGAAGTATGGAAAACGATGCCGCGGTCGTCTGGAGCAGGCAGCTTTTCCTGCTGCAGGTCGGAAGGCATCACAAAACTCATCCTACTACCCGTACCAGCCTGCTCCATGTGCACGGGTGCCGTCATGGCTATTTTTTGCCCTTTGTCATTCCCTCCGAAAATATACCCGGCCAATCGGCGGAAGTTGTTGTTGGCGCTGCCGCGCAAGGAATTATCACGGCTATCAACCGATGCGAGTAACGCTTCAGGATAACGACGGACCTCGAAATCCCCTTCACTGTAAACGACAGTGTAGCGTTGCTGCTCCGTGGAGTCGGAACTGCGTGCAACAAGTACTTGGGCGATGGCGATCAAAACGACGAGAACAGCGACAACGATGGCGTATTTCATGGTAAACAAACAATCCATCCATCGAAATGTTCTCGCTTTTGTTGGATTGATTACCTTGCCGAAAACACCCCTATGAATCCGAAAATCAGAAGAATATTGGCTGTTATAGCCGGCATTTTGGTCGGTGGAGCCGTTAACATGGCCTTGGTTATTCTCGGCGGAATGGTCTTTCCGGCACCCGCAGGAACGGATATGTCCACGCCGGAAGGATTGAAAGCCGCCATGCCGATGTTGGAGGCAAAGCATTTTCTTTTCCCGTTTTTGGCCCATGCGCTTGGGACGTTGGTCGGCGCCTTCATCACTGCACGTAATTTTCAGGACAAACCTCTACGATCGGCCCTGATGGTGGCAGCGGTATTCTTAGCCGGTGGAATACAGATGATCGTCGAGTACGGCGGACCGATCTGGTTTCAAATCGCGGACCTCGGGTTAGCGTATCTTCCGATGGGTTGGCTTGGATATAAATTGGCCGACAAATCCACTCACTGATTTTTTCTGAATGAAACGTAGTCCCTTTCGGCTTCTTGCTTTGGCATTTCTGGTGTTGTCGGTTGTCGACAGCCTTGCGGCCGATTTCTCCGGCACATGGCAGGCGCGCTTGCAATTCATGAAGTTCGACATACGAATCGTTTTTCGTTTCGAAAAAAAACCGGATGGGACTTGGAGCGGCACTGCACAAAGTCCTGATCAGTCAAAAGTCGTATCCGACATGGATGAAGTCTGGATCGAAGGAGATAGTCTGGCGCTGGAGATTTCAGAATGGAATGCGACGTACAACGGTCGATTCAATCCGGACAGCAATGCGATTTTCGGCAGGATGATGCAGCGCGGATTCAAAGTGCCGGTTAAACTGTTGAAAGGAGAAGAAGATGACCTGTTGTACGACCGCCCGCAACGACCGCGCCCACCGTTCAATTACCGATCCGAAGAAGTGCGGATAGTGAACAACACGGACGGTGATACACTTGCTGGTACCTTGACCATCCCTAATGGGAAAGGTCCGTTCCCGGTAGCCGTCATGATCACCGGCAGCGGACAACAAGACCGCGATGAAACCGTTTTCGGACACAAACCATTCCTGCTGATCGCCGATCGGCTTGCTCAAAAGGGCATTGCAGTATTAAGATGCGATGATCGCGGCGCAGGTAAATCGACGGGTGACGCATCGACTATCACGTTGAATGGAATGGCGAACGATGTGAGAGCACAATTGGCGTTTCTCAGGAAACGAAAAGACGTCGACCGTAAACACATCGGACTGATCGGTCACAGCGAGGGAGGTATCATCGGACCTTTGGTCGCTTCTGAGGATAAGAAAATCGCATTCGTCGTCATGTTGGGAGGTCCGACCATCGATTTTTTCGATCTGCTGCTCGCACAAGACTCTCTTTCCTTGAAAGCAGATGGAAAAAGCAGAAAAGAAATCGACAAGCTGGTGAAAACGAATTCGGCCTTGTTCACTATCATGAAAACGGCCAACGATTCTGTTTCGACGCAAGAGCGTATCGTCGAATACCTGGAGTCCACGAAGGCTTCGGATGCAGAAATGGAAATGGCCATCCGACAGCTTTGCTCTCCACTGATGACAAGCTATGTCGGCTACGATCCTGCTGCCAGCCTGCGGAAAATGAAATGTCCGGTGCTTGCTTTGTATGGAGAAAAAGACGTGCAAGTTCCGCCAGAAATCAATACGCCGGTACTTGAAACTATTTTCAAAGAGTCCGGAAGATCGACGTCTGAAGTCAAGGTGCTGTCAGGATTGAACCATTTATTTCAGCCATGCAAAAAAGGTGCGGTTTCGGAATACGTTGACATCCCGATCACCATGGATCCCTCCGCACTCGTTGCTATAGAAACGTGGTTGACCGATCGGGTTTTTTCAAAGAAATGAGTTGAAGAAAATCGTTTCACTTCTTCGCGCGCCATTTTATCCACCATCACTCAGCCGGATATGAAAGCGTTTGTTATCCGTTACAAAAAACCGATTGTAATCACCGCGGGTATTCTTGTGTTGAACCTGGTGTATGGTTTCGATCCCAGGTTTACCATCATCAATCTTCTTTGGTTGCTAGTCTGATCCTACGGCATGATACGCGTGTTGTTCCTTTGCATTCACAACTCGGCTCGCAGCCAGATGGCGGAAGCCTATCTGAAACATTTCGGAGGCGATCGCTTCCATGTGGAAAGTGCCGGACTCGAAGCCGGAACGCTGAACCCGTTGGCGGTAGAAGTGATGAAGGAAGAGGGAATCGACCTATCAGGCAATACGACCACGGATGTCATGGATCTGATTAAGGCCGGCAATACGTATGACTATGTGATTACGGTATGCGATCCTGCCGCATCCGATCGGTGTCCGATATTTCCCGGGAAGATGAAAAAAATCAATTGGAACTTTCCGGACCCGTCCGCATTACGTGGAAGTCAAGAAGAAAAGTTGGCTGCCACCCGAACGATTCGCGACCAGATCAAAGAAGCGGTGAAGGGGTTTGGATCAAATGCCAATTGATCAGGTATTGCATTCCCGTTTTTCTTGAATTAAAACTGCACCCCCAACTTCACCGACAGATCCAATGGGGATCCGGAAGTGATATACCAGACAACTCCCTCCGCAATGGAGGCATACAACGACTCGTCGACGTTCTCGTCATAGATATAATAAGGTGGCGTCAACAACCTGACGCCCACCATCGGTTCAATGGTCAGGTAGTCATTCACCCGGAACTTGTAGCCATACGCCAGCCCGACACCGAACGTGTGCCAACGTTCATTCAACAATGCACCGTTGTAATCCTCGTAATCAAGTGTGGTCAGATAACCATACATCAATTTGAATTGAAGAAACGATCCCATCGCATTGCCCTTCCGTTTTCCGTACAAGCGCAAGAATGGTTGAGCCATCGGACCTTCCCAGTTGATGAAATAATAACTCATGGCAACACCGTAACTCATACGAGTCTTGATGGGCAGCTCCAATTGTGCCGTTAACTTAGGATTAAATGGATTAAACGTGCCGGAAAGATGATAGCGGAACGGCTTTGTCTCCTTATAGACCGATTCGACCGGTTGGGCCGAAAGGAAAATCGGACTGGAAATACAACAAAAAGAAAGCAGGGCTGACAAGATGATGCGACGCATGGCAAGGAGAATGATTTTATAGTGACAAGTTAATCATCCTTTGGGAAACATTCTGCTGTGGAACTACTGCTTAAAGTGTTTCAAAACCGCCAGATGCAGCATGTCCACCACTTGTAGCTTCCTGTTTTGTTGACTAACTTTCATATCCATTTCAACGCCGTGCACCGGCTCTCCCTTTCCATCCGATGAAAATTCCATTACGGGTAATTCTACTCCTGATTTCATTCCACCTGCTTGACTGTGATGTCTTATTCGCACAGCAAGCTCCCTCCTTTCCCCCTTCCACCGACTTCCAATCGCTTCAACGGAAATTCAACACCTGGAAATCGGACACCAAACCGGATCAACGTCGCCAATGGAAATCGTTCAAACGCTGGGAATGGGAAACGCAATTGCATACCGACTTCAGTGGGAACACGCAAAAAACCGCCGACTACCTTTCGACCTTGCAACGTCTTGCTGAAGAAAAGCAGACAAACAGACAAGCACGATCAACCGGTATCTGGTATCCTGTCGGTCCATACGACTTACCACAGAACCTTACCGGCTATATGCAGAACGGCATGGGCCGCGTGAACTGCATGGCATTTCATCCGACCGATTCCAACACGTGGTTTGTAGGCGTAGCGCAAGGCGGACTGTGGAAGACGACCGACTACGGCAGCAGCTATGTTCCACTCACCGACCAATTGCCGATCACCCGCATCTCCGATATCGCCATCGATCCGCAACAACCCGATGTAATCTATATCTCACTGTGCGACTTCGAATACATCGGCTTCGGACTGTTCACCAACGGCCGGAAAAGACACACACACTATGGTCTGGGTGTTTACAAATCAACCGACGGCGGACAATCGTGGACACAAACCGGTCTCAACTTCCAAATGACCGACGGCGACGGTTCGCTGATCCGGAAAATCCTTATCGATCCATCCAATACCTCCACCCTGCTGGCTTGCGGCGTCAGCGGATTGTATCGCTCCGTGGACGGCGGCACCTCGTGGAGTCATCCGCTCGATTCCTTGTTCTGGGACCTGGTGCAGGATCCGTCCGACCCGAATATCGTATACGCTACTGGTGGTTGGGTGCGCAATTCCAACACAGGATATGCTGCCATTTACAAATCGACCGATTTCGGATTGACGTGGTCGATGCTCAACGCTGGCATTCCTACTCAAGGTTCGGTGCAGCGCATCTGTCTGGCCATCGCTCCTACACAAACCGATCGCATCTATGCACTGGCTGTCGATTCCATCAGCGGACTCTATGGCATTTACCGGTCGGACGATGCGGGCACCAATTGGTCCAGAACCGGTGATACGTTGAACATCCTCAGCGGCGGCGACGGTACAAGCTCCGGCGGACAAGGCACCTACGATGTTTGTCTTTTAGTGGATCCTTCCGATCCGGATAAACTCTACGCCGGTGGCGTCAACCTGTGGATGTCGGCCGATGGTGGCGACACCTTCGATCCTGCCAGCCATTGGACCACTTTCTATGGTCCGTCCGTACACGCTGACCTTCACAAACTGCAACACAATCCGCTCGACGGAAAATTCTATCTGTCGACCGATGGCGGAATTTATCGCACTTCCGAAATCCTATCCGACAACTGGAACAACCTGCAGAACGGAACGCTATTGCCCACGGTTTGGACCGATCTCAGCAATGGCATGAATGTCACTTCGTTTTACCGTATCAGCAGTTCAAAGAACGTCAACGGCGAACTGCTGGCAGGAGCGCAGGACAATGCCACCTTCTATTACAACGGATCGTCGTGGAGCACCATCTATGGAGGCGACGGCATGGACAACTGCATGGACACCGCCGCAAGCGGCGCTTTTTTCGTTTCCTCACAATACGGAAACTTCGACCAGAGTTTCGACGGAGGAGTATCGTATATGAACATCAACCCGAACGTCAACGGTGAAAACGCTGAGTGGGTCGCGCCCATAACGGCTGATCCGGTAAACTATCAGACCTACTACTGCGGTTTTGAAAATGTGATCCAAACAACGGATAACGGGGCAAGCTGGAACAGCATTTCTTCCTTCCCGTTCCCGGGAACCTATGGCAGTGAGTTGTCGTCGATTGCCGTCTCTGCCGCCAACAGCAACGTTATCTATGCAACACGTCGCGTGCGACACGAATACAACCAGCCCGGAACTATTTTCCGCACTGCAAACGGTGGCACCAGCTGGAGCGATATCACAGCAGGAGTTCCTGACTCCGCTTACTTCACGTGGATCGAAGCGGATCCTTCCGATGCTGCGAAAGCCTATGTTTCATTGGCAGGCTTGGAACCCGGATTGAAAGTCTTCATGACCGCAAACGGCGGAAGCAGCTGGACGAATATCTCCTACAACCTCCCCAATTTTCCCGTGAATTGTATCCGCGTGCTTCCAGGCAGCAACGACTTGGTGATCGCTTCGGATGCAGGCGTTTGGCAACTGGATGCAGGAACCACGCAATGGAACGCCGTCGATCTCGGACTTCCGAACGTGATCGTTTCCGATATCGAGTTCAATGTCGCTCTCAATAAAATCTACGTCAGCACATTCGGACGCGGCATTTGGGCCTCCGATCTGAGTGTCATTTCAGGAGTATCTGAAGCCGGTTCCACGACGGTTCCTGTCGGCATACTTCCCAATCCGAACAACGGCTCCTTCGTGATCGAATTGGAAAACAACGGCTCTGCTGAAATAGAGATACTGGACGTGGAAGGACGCGTTGTTCATCGCGCCCGACAGCACGGCAAGTCCATGCGTATTTCAACCGACCTGAAGGCGGGGCTGTATTTTCTGGTAGTACGGCAAGAGGGCCGTCTGGGCGTGCAGCGATTGATCGTGGAGTGACGACCGATCGACAATACTATTTCTTTTATCGATTGCTCTGCTCGACGACCAGTCTATGGGTCTCTGTGCGGTCTTTCATCCGGACTTTGACTACATAGATGCCGCTCGAAAGATTACGGATGTCGATTTGTTTTTCCGGAACGATCGCGCTCTCTTCTATTACCATCTTTCCGAACGCATCGTAAACCGAGAGGCAGATGGGTGCACTGTTAGTACCATCATTCTTCAGACTGAAAGAGGTACTGGCCGGGTTAGGGTAAATCAAAGTGGTTTTTTTC
>JBJTRB010000344.1:0-3916 GCA_046075925.1 Bacteroidota bacterium
CCTGATCGGCAATGCGATCAAGTTCACCGAAAAAGGCGAAGTACGCCTGGACGTGCGCATGACCGCCAGTGAATCTGGAATCTGCAGGATTCGTTTCGCAGTATCCGACACCGGGCAAGGAATTCCCGAGATGAAGATCGACCGGGTTTTTGACAGCTTCGAACAAGCAGAGGAAGACCATAAGCGCCGCTCGGAAGGGACAGGTCTTGGCTTGGCCATCGTGAAGCAATTGGTGGAATTACAAGGTGGCACTATCAATGTCCATAGCAAAGTGGGGATCGGCTCCGAATTCGTTTTCGAACTCGACTTCGATTTGGTGGAGGAAGCGGTTATTGAACAGCCAAGCGCAATCCGAACGAACGAAACCCATGAAGCACTCACGAACATGCGCATTCTGGTCGTAGAGGACAATAAGGTGAATCAACTGCTGGTCAAGAGCATGTTACGACAATTCGGCTGCACCACGATTGAAGCTGTAGATGGAGGAAAAAGCGCCATCAAACTGCTGGAGTCCGCTGAATTCGATCTGGTCTTGATGGACATCCAGATGCCTGAAATGGACGGTTACGAAGTCACTGATCTGATCAGAACCCGACTGCCAGAAGCAAAACGAAGAATACCGGTCATCGCGCTCACCGCTGACGCATCCGAAAAAGAAAAAGAAAAAGCCAAGCGAGCCGGCATGGATGATTATGTCGTAAAACCCTATACACCGGAAGAATTGGTAGCCGCCATCACCCGGCAAGTGCCTGGAAAAGACAACATGACTGAAACAGCAGCGGTCCGATTGCAGCATGAGCGACAAGAGGTCCTGATAAAGATGGAGGTGCTGGATAAATTCACCGGAGGTGATCAACAGATGAACAGGGAGTTGATGGAGGTCTTCCTCAAGCAGGTACCCGAGTCTTGTTCCAGACTGGAGCATGGAGTCAAAGAGCAGGATTGGAATGCCGTCTTCATGGCTGCGCATAAGATCAAGTCGTCTTTGTCCGTTTTCGGTCTGAATGATCTCAGACGGATCGCACAACGCATGGAAGACAACGCAAGGGAAATGAAACACCTGGATGAGATCCCTGGTCTGATGAACAGCTTCCTCACAAAAGCCCGAACGGCCATAACAGCCCTGGAAAAGGAATTAGCAGAGCAAAAGGTTTCGGTCAGACCCCGCAATCAGTGATCGCAAAGAGCGATGGTGAAACGATCACCTTCGCGAGCAAGTCGCGTGTCTGGAAAAACGGACCTCGCCTCGTCCAACAGCGGTTGAAGGTCTTTGTATCGTGCGGAAAAATGTCCGATCAGCAATTCTTTCACCTCCGCATCTTTTGCTAACATCCCAGCCTGCAGTGCAGTAGAGTGATGCGTTTCAATGGCACGATCCAGCTTATCGTGCAAGAAGGTCGCTTCGTGATACAGCAGATCGACACCTTTTACCAACGCTGAAAGTCCTTCCTGGTACAAGGTGTCGGAACAATAGGCATAACGACGAGCAGCGGGAGGAGGAGTCGACACATCTTGACTCCGGATCAGCGTGCGATCTTTCAGCTGCACATCTTTTCCTGCCTTCAGTTCTTCGTACTGATGGTTTTCCAGTTGCAAACCTTTCAATGAATCCTTGATCAGGTTGCGGCTACGGGGCAATTCCTCGAAAAGGAAACCGCAACAAGGAATGCGGTGATCCATGGGCAATGTCCGGATACGTAGGGATTCATCCTCGTAAATGACGTCATGGTTACGGGTATCCAGCGCATGGAAAACCAACGGGTAACGCAGCCTGGTATCTGAAATGGAGATTTGCAAATCGATGATCGACTGCAACTCCGAGGGCCCGTATACATGAAGCGGATTGGTCCGCCCCTGCAGATGCATGGTCGAAAGTACACCCATGATACCCAGGTAGTGGTCGCCATGCAGGTGACTGATAAAGATATGGTCGATCCGATGGAATCGGATCTTGTAACGCAGGAATTGAAGCAGCGTACCTTCAGCACAATCCACAAGAAAAAACCGCTCATGGATCTGAACGATCTGAGCGGTTGGATGTCTGTTGTAAACGGGAGTGGCGGAGCTGCTCCCAAGTATTGTCACTTCGAAGTCCATCAACGACCGTTGACGATCATGCGGCGAACAAGATGGTCTTTCCCTGAACGTAAATGGGCAAGATAGATGCCTGGACGCAAGTCACTGACATCAACTGAATAGGAATTCCAACCACGCTGTGCTTGATACGTTGACTGACGGACGAGATTCCCAAGCATATCAACCAATTCCAAACGGACATCGCCAGGCTCCATCACACCGACACGGATACGCGATTCAAATTGCATCGGGTTGGGCGAAAACTCAGAAACGGTGAATTGGGAAGGAGGAAGCGGAGTGCCTATTCCCGTCGGATTGTCGATGTAAATGGTGTATTGGGTGATGGCAGCCGGAACGGTCTGAGGAATACCGAATACGGATCCGGCTACGCTGAGATTGACGACAAACGGATACACTCCCACTTGCGAAACCGTAGGAGCCGGTCCGACTAAAAGTATGCAGGCGTCTGAACCTCCAGGAAACACACACGATGATGGCGTACAGGTGTAAGACCAGCCGGCTGGCAGACCTGTGACGCCCGTGATCGTGAAGGTGTTGATCACGGCAGGAAGTCCGTTATAGGTGGTATCACGAACCACCTTCATCTGGATGACGGTGGAGTATGGAACACCTACGATGGCATGCGGCAGGCCCGTAGCGCTATCCGGATAGATACCATTCACGTTGTGGGTGATGTTAGTGTCAGGTATGCACTGGGCTGAAGCGGTCCTGATGGTGAAAACGGCTACAACCAGCAGGCAAAGGGTACATATTCTTTTCATCAGTCTTCCTTGTGGAGTTGTTTTTCTACTTCGCTCATGTAAATCAAATCGACGGCCTCGTTGATGGTCGGAACCACCTGAAGCATGGAGTCGAGCTGCGAGATGGAAATGAGTTTGCGGACGTGGTCCTGTACGCCAGAGAGCAGATAAATTCCATTGGCGTCACGGCAAAGTCGGTAGCCGACCAGGATGGCACTGAGGCCCGAAGAGTCGCAATACTGGACTTCGGAAAGATCCACGATCAGGTTCTTGAAGTCTTCGTGGTGCAACATGACAATTTCAGCTTTGAGCTCAGGCGCTACGCCGCTGGTGAGTTTCGCCTCGTGCACCTTCACGATCGCGTACTTGTCTTTCCTTTCGAGTGAAACGTTCATGTTAATGGGTTTTACCCAAATTTACAATGATTAAGGGCGTTATCCAACTGCAACTTCCTAATTTTCAACACGACAAAAGCCCTAAAATGTTAATTAACGTAAGATTTCAGTGCGAATCCGATCAGGCTTCAACCCTGGCGGCAAGCAGGTACAGCACAGCCATACGGACGGCTACCCCGTTTTCAACCTGGTCGAGGATGATGGATTGACCGGAATCGGCCACATCAGAGGTGATCTCCACGCCCCGGTTGATGGGTCCCGGATGCATGATGGTGATCGGCTTTTCGATCTTATCCAACAACTGCTTATCCAATCCGAAGCGCATGACGTACTCCCTGATCGAAGGGAAGTAACGGATATCCTGACGCTCGAGTTGAATGCGCAACATGTTGGCGACATCGCACCACTCCAGCGCCCTGCGAAGATCCGTCTCCACCTTCACACCCAACGAAGCGATATGATGCGGAAGCAGCGTGGAGGGACCGCAAACCATCACCTCCGCTCCCAACAATTGCAAACAGAAGATATTGGAAAGCGCTACGCGTGAATGGAGGATATCTCCGACAATCGCGATTTTCAACCCTTCTACCCTTCCGTACTTTTCACGGATGGAATACGCATCGAGCAAGGCTTGCGTAGGGTGTTCATGCGCTCCATCACCGGCATTCACAATGGATGCATCCA
>JBJTRB010000345.1:0-19356 GCA_046075925.1 Bacteroidota bacterium
TAGAAGAGATGGAAACGCGCGGAAAAGTGAGCCTGTCGCAGAACTTCCCCAACCCGGCCGACCGCTACACGACCATCGTGTTCGAGCCGTTGGAAGACCTACGCTTGGCCATCAACCTCTATTCGCTCGATGGTCGCCTGGTCAGCAGCATCGAAGAGGCCGAATATGTCATGGGTGAACAAGTGGAAATCCGCCTCGACGTGGCCGATCTCCCACAGGGCATGTACTTCATCCACCTCGTCGGCGAAGACGTGAGCGTGAGCCGCCGGATGTACATCCTGCATTGATCCAACCGTTGAAACTCAGTACAAGGGCGACCCGACCGGTCGCCCTTTCTTTTTGCAGAGTCGCAGCACGAACCGTATTTTTCAGGCATGCAATCCTTGCGCAATAAATTCCTGGAAGACGGATTCCTGGTCCTTGAAGATTTCAATACCGCCGACGAATGCGATGCGCTCATGCGCCGCGGACAAGAACTTGCAAACGGTTTTGATCTGAAAGGCCATGCCTCCGTATTCCAAACCTCCGACCAGACCAAGACCAGCGACGAGTACTTCCTTGCCTCCGGCGAAAACATCTCCTTCTTTTTCGAGAAGGATGCTTTCGACAAGCAGGGTGACTTGAAGCAGGACCTTTTCCATTCTCTCAACAAGATCGGCCACGCACTGCACGACCGCGATGCCGTGTTCGATGGGTTCAGTCGCAGTCCGCAGATGCGAAGACTGGTCGACAGTCTGGGCCTTCAACAGCACGTGATCGTCCAAAGCATGCTCATCCTGAAACATGCCCGCATCGGTGGCGTGGTGGATGTGCATCAGGATTCCACCTTCCTCTACACCGAACCCGACTCCTGTGTCGGTTTCTGGTTCGCACTCGAAGATGCCACCATCCAGAACGGTTGTATGTGGGCCAAGCCGGGTGGTCATCGCACTCCGCTGCGCTCGCATTTCTGTAGGAAGGAAGGCGGCGGGACGGAGTTCGTCACCTTGTCCGACGAACCGTTCTCCATCGACGACATGGTTCCGCTCGAAGTTCGCAAAGGCGCCTGCATCGTGCTCGATGGGCGCTTGCCGCATTTCAGCCGACCCAACACCAGCGGCCGTTCCCGACAGGCGTATGCCATCCACACCATCAATCCAACGCTTCATTATCCTTCCGAAAACTGGTTACACCGCGAGGTTTCCACGCTACGCGGTTTTTGATCCGACTCCATGAAAAAAAACCTCCTGCTTTTTTCCATCCTGTTTTCAGTGATTCGAACCGAAGCCGGAACGCCGCACACCTACGTTCCCGATCCTGATACGTCCATACAGCGCCGCATCACCGAATGGCAGGACCTCAAATTCGGTTTATTGATGCACTGGGGTGCTTATAGTCAATGGAGCATCGTAGAAAGTTGGAGTCTGTGTCCGGAAGATCTCAGCTGGGCGACCGGTGCGCGTAAGAAAGGACTTGAAGGCGATTACGCTGCCTATCGTACAGCTTATGAAAATCTCAAGTCCACGTTCGATCCACAAAAATTCGATCCGGCCAAGTGGGCCGATGCCGCCAAAGCGGCGGGAATGAAATACGTCGTCTTCACCACCAAACATCACGACGGTTTCTGCATGTGGGATACCAAGCTGACCGATTACAAGATCACCGATTCCGGTTGCAAATTCTCGTCCGATCCGCGCAGCGATGTCACACGAGGCATCTTCGATGCTTTCCGTGCTCGCGGCTTCTGGACCGGTGCTTATTTCTCCAAACCGGATTGGCACTCTGATTATTATTGGTGGAAAAAATTCCCACCCGTCGATCGCAATGCGAATTATTCCATCGCCAAGTATCCGGAGCAGTGGAACAAGTTCACCGAGTACACCCATAATCAGATCGGCGAACTGATGTCGGGCTATGGTAAAATCGACATACTCTGGCTCGATGGCGGTTGGGTCAGGAAAAAGACAGAGGAAGAAGTGAACACTACGCTGACGGAAATCTACGAAGGAAGCAGATGGGCACGTAATCCGCAGAGCCAGGACATCGATATCCCTCGATTGGTAAAAGAAGTCCGCTCGAAGCAACCGCAGACGCTCGTGGTAGACCGCGACGTTCCCGGACCTTATCAGAATTATCTCACGCCTGAGCAGCACATTCCTGACTCGGTGCTTCCTTATCCCTGGGAAACATGCATGACGATGGGTGGCAGTTGGAGTTATGTGGCAACGGATAAATACAAACCGGCCGATCAACTCATAGAAACACTCGTCGATATCGTAAGCAAAGGCGGTAATCTACTCCTGAATATCGGTCCGAGTCCTGAAGGTGAATTCGCACCTGACGCATACGACCGATTGGAAAAGATCGCCGGCTGGTTGAAGTTACACAGCGAAGCGATCTACGGAACGCATCCTGCGAAGCATTTCAACGACGGCGACAGGATACGTTACACTTGCAGCAAGGATGGAAAATCAACCTATGTTTTCTTCTTCGATAAGCCAGGAAAGGAAGTAGCTCTTGAAAAACTGCAACTGCCGGGCGGAGCGAAAATCACGTTGCAAGGCACTGGTACTCCATGCACGTGGGAACGGACAGCAGATGGCATTCGAATCAACATGCCTGAGATGGATACCAAGAAAGAAGAATACGTCTGGGTGCTGAAAGCGGAAAATCGCTAAGACCCGGAATCCGGATCACCAGCCTCCGCCAAGAGCGCGATACAACTCGACATAACCGTTCAGTTGCTGCTGACGGACGGCAGAAACCAGCAATTCCGTTTCGAACAACGTCCGCTGCGCATCCAACAACTCGAGGTACGAGGTGAAGCCGTTATCGTAGCGGGCCTGACTCAACGTGAGCACTTTCCCTGCAGCTGCAGCCTGGTCGGTGCGGGCTTGCAGCTCACGTGTGGTCGTTGCGATCGTGACCAAGGCGTCCTCGACTTCGCGCAAGGCCGTCAGATTAAGATCGGCATAATTGTAGGCAGCGATTTCAGCCGCCTTCTTCTGCACTTCGACTCTGCGTTTGTTGGCACCGAATGCGAAGATCGGACCGAGTAATCCCTGAGTGAGCGAGCCAGCTAACGCATCGGAAGAGACCAATGTGGAAAGATCGCCACTGGCGAAACCCAACATGCCCGTCAAGGAGAGTGTCGGAAACCGCTGGGCGACAGTGATGCCGATTCGCTCGGTCTCGCGCATGTAGACGTACTCTGCACGTTTGATGTCGGGACGTTGTTCAAGCAAGGTGGAAGGCAATCCGGACGGAATAGCAGGAGGAAGCGGCTGTGATGCGTTTTCCAATCCACGCGCTACGGAGCCTGGCGGCGAAGCGATGAGTGAACAGATGAAATGCTCGGTCACCGCGCTGGCGCGTTCATACGCAGCAATGGAAGCACGGGCGTCTTCGAGCAGTTGCTTCGCTTGCAAGAGGTCCCACTCGGAGATGTAGCCCTTTGAAAAGCGTTCCTGTTGCAACCGGTAACCTTCTTCGCGCGAAGCGAAGGTGGCTTTGGAAATGACCACCCTGTTGTCGTAATCGCGTAATTGGAAATACGCATTGGATACTGCAGCCACTAAAGTAGATTGGACCGCTTTACGAGATTCCTCACTTGCAAGTATATCGTCGAGTGCGGCACGCTTGGCATGACGGATCTTGCCCCAGATATCGAGCTCCCAAGAAAGACCTGTACCGAAAGAGAAAGTAGTGCCGTTACCAGAAGCATTGAATTGCTCGGTAGCACCTGCCGAATAATAGAGCGAAGGCAACAAAGCGGCACGTGCGATACCATAGGATGCTTCGGCCTGACCGATGCGGGCGACAGCGATTTTGAGATCGTAGTTTCGACGGATAGCGGAATCAAGGAGCGACTTGAGAACGGGATCACCGAACAGGTCGAACCACTTCAAAGACGAAACGGAATCTTTTCCGGTGATATACGGGCCGTTCCTGTAATAAGCCGTAGGACTGGACATGGACGGCCGTTGGTATTTCGGTCCGACCATGCAGGCGGAGAAAGAGAAGAGAATCGACAGGATGAGGATGGACTTCTTCATATCAGTGAGCGGATCCGTCGGTTTGATTGTTGGTAGCATGGACTGCTCCGGATTTTTTTCCGGATATCCTGTTGATGAATACGAACATGGAAGGAATGAGGAGCAGTCCGATGATGGTGGCCACGATCATGCCGCTGAAAACAGCCATGCCCATGACTTTGCGTGATTCGGCACCAGCGCCGGAAGCGGTGATCAGCGGAATGACGCCGAGGATGAACGCCAGCGATGTCATCAGGATGGGACGCAGTCGCAGCTTGGCGCCTTCCAATGCAGCTGTCATCACATCGGCACCTTCTTCCACTTTCATCTTGGCGAATTCGACGATGAGAATCGCGTTTTTCGCATTCAACCCGATCAGCATCACCAATCCGATCTGTGCGAAGACGTTGTTGACATACGCTTCGGAAAAGAAACGGCAGATGTACAATCCGAGGAATGCGCCCATGACCGCCCAGGGTGTGCCCAGCAATACACTGAATGGCAAGCTCCAGCTTTCGTATTGCGCAGCAAGGATCAGGAATACGAAGAGCAGTGCCATGCCGAATACGGCAGCGCCTTTTCCTGCTGATGCTTTTTCCTGATACGAAATGTTCGCCCATTGATAGCCCATATCGGCGGGCAAGGTCTGCGCGGCGACTTCTTCGAGTGCATCGAGCGCTTGCTCGGAGCTGTATCCGGGTGCAGGCGTGCCACTGAGTTCGGCAGCACGGTAGATGTTGAAGTGGTTGGTGAACTGCGGACCGGAGGTGTCCTTCACTGAAACGAACGTTCCGACTGGAACCATGTTGCCGTTCTTATCTCTTACGAAGAAACGGGAGAGATCCTCCGGTCGCATACGCGAATCGGCATCGGCCATGAGGAAGGTCTTATACTGCCGACCGAATTGGTTCAGGTTGTTCACGAACGTACCGCCCAACAGCACACCGATGGTAGAGTTGACATCCGACAGCTTCACACCCAGCTTCTCTACTTTTTCACGATCGACCTGAATGCTCTTTTGAGGAACATTGGCGCGGTATAGAGAATACACCTTACTGATCTCCGGACGTTGCGAAGCAGCAGCGATGAATCGTTGAGTCTGTTCGGCGAGGTACTGCGGACTGTTTCCGCCGCGATCCTGCAACTCCATGGTGAAACCGCCGGAGCTGCCGAGGCCGGGAATCGGTGGAGGGCCCACCGCGATGACAGTCGCCTCGGTGATTTCCTTCACGAAGAGTTTGTTCAATACATCGGCGACTTGCAATGCCGTTCTCGCACGCTGATCCCATGGTTTGAGTTCGATGAAGACGGTTGCCGTATTAGATGAAATGGCAGAAGTGAGGATGTTGTTACCGTTGACCACGGTGTACGACTTCACAGCGGGAACTTTTTTCAGAATAGCCTCCACCTTCCGCGTGATCTGATCGGTGCGTTGCAACGATGATGCATCGGGCAACTGCACAGCGCAGATGAGATAACCCTGATCCTCTTCAGGAACGAATCCGCCAGGAACCGCCTTCATCAATCCACCTGCAAGCGTGATGATGCCGCCAAGCAGGATCAGCATGACGACCAGTTTACGCGCGAAGAATCCGGTGATACGTCCATACCGTTCCGTAAGACGATCGAAGAAACGATTGAAAGCTCCGAAGAAACGGCTCAGCAAACCTTTGCCGGGTTTTGACGGCTTAAGGATGATGGAAGAAAGAGCGGGACTCAACGTGAGCGCATTGAATGCGGACAACAATACGGAGATCGCGATGGTGATGGCGAACTGCTGATAAAGTCGTCCGGTGATACCGCCGGTGAGTGCCACAGGAATGAAGACCGCAGCGAGGATGATGGCGATTGCGACAACCGGTCCGCCTACTTCCTTCATCGCCTTGCGTGTGGCTTCTTTCGGCGAAAGACCATGTTGCATGTGGTGCATGACCGCTTCCACCACGACAATGGCGTCATCAACAACGAGTCCGATGGCCAATACCATTCCCAACAAGGAAAGCACGTTGACGGAAAATCCCATCAGCGGGAAGAAGATGAACGTACCGATGAGTGAAACCGGAACAGTGAGCAGCGGAATGAGCGTAGCTCTCCAATTCTGAAGGAAAATGAAAACGACGAGGATCACAAGCAGCACCGCCTCGAAGAGCGTATGAAGGATCTCTTCGATACCGGCTTCGACCGCAAGGGTGGTGTCGAGCGGATAGGCGACATCCATGTCGGATGGAAAAGCCTCTTGCAGCTTTTGCATCTTGCCTCGTACGGCTTCTGCGACGTTCAGGCCGTTGGATCCGGGAATCTGATAGACGGCGATGGTAGCGGCAGGATTGCCGTTGAGTCGACTTTGCGACGTGTAAGTCTCGCTTCCCAGTTCGATGCGAGCGACATCACTCAGGCGTACGATAGCGCCGCGTTCGTCGGACTTGATGATGATTTCACCGAATTGTTCCTGTGTGACCAGTCGCGACTGCAACTGTGCGGAGTAGGTGAACTGCGTGCCTTTGACGGAAGGTTCGCCACCGAAGCTTCCGCCAGGCTGAATGGCGTTCTGTGATTTCACGGCAGACATGACTTCCTGCACGGTGAGATCATATGCTGCAAGGCGTTCCGGTTTCAACCAGATACGCATGCCATACTGAGCACCTCCGAGAATGGATACGTCGCCCACCCCTTCGGTACGCTTGAGCTCATCCACCGCATTGATGTATGCGTAGTTGATCAGGAAATCCTTGTCGTAGGAATTTCCAGGCGAGTAGATGGATACGAGCATCAGCGGGAAAGTCAATGACTTCTTCACGGTGACGCCGGAGTTGAGTACTTCGGATGGAAGGAAGGGATTTGCTTGGGATACCTTGTTCTGCGTAAGCATGTTCGCCTTGTCAAGGTCGGCACCGACATTGAAAGAGACCTGGATGTTGGCCGATCCGTCGCTCGCGTTGACGGATTTCATGTACAACATGTCCTCCACTCCGTTTACCTGTTGCTCGATGGGCGTGGTCACCGCTTGTTCGACGTTCACCGCATTGGCTCCGCTGTAGGCAGCGTACACCTGCACCATCGGAGGCGTTACATCAGGATATTGGGAAACAGGAATACCCATGAGGACGATGAGTCCTAACAGCACCATCAGGATGGAGATGACGATGGCGAAAATGGGTCTGCGTATGAAAAACTCGCTCATGAGTCGGTTGTTATTATCACTGTACCAATGTTGAGTCGTACGACCATTCCAGGTCGACCGGCTTCACCAGCGAGTTGGGTTTTACGAGCATGCTTCCTACGACCGCAACGCGGTCGCCGGCGTTGATTCCGGAGGTGATGACACAATTACCACCGATACTAGTGCCTGTCTCGACAGTCACTGATCGAAGCGTATCGTCTTTGCCGACCACCAGCACTTGATAGATCGTCTGCAATTGTCTGACGGCTTGTTGCGGAATGATGATGGCATCGTCCAGCTCGGACGACTTCAAACGGATGCGGATGTACTGACCGGGACGCAGCGGCATGGATGAACTGTTTGTGACTACGGCCTGTACCAGCAAGGAGCCGGTCTTGGGATCGAGGGAACGATCGGCGAAGTCGATGCGTGCTTCGTTAGGATAACGAGTGCCGTCGCTCAGATAAAGCTCGGCGGCAACGCCTTCCGCATTTGTTCCTTTTTTTGCGAGCTCCTGTTGGAATTTGATGACGTCAGTTTCGGAGATGGAGAATCGTACGCGGATATTTCCGGTGGAGGAGATGGTATTGAGCGGTTGGGCTCCGACGCTGCGGGATACCATGTCGCCCACTTGAACATTGGAAATACCGATGATGCCGGAAATCGGGGCGGTGATGCGAGCGTACGAAGTGAGCACTTGTACATTGCGGAAATTGGCGCGAGCTGCTTCCACTGCGCTCGACTGTGATTGGTAGGCTGCACGTGCAGCATCCAGATCACGGCGACTGAGCGCGTTCATGGCAGCAAGCGGTTCGACACGATCAAGATCGGATTTGGTCTTGGCAAGCAGCACTTCCTGAGCGGCCAATTGCGACGCAGCGGCGTCTTCCTGGTTGCGCAGTTGCGTATCATCGATGGTGTAAAGCAACTGTCCTTGTTTTACTTCCTGCCCTTCTTTGAAATGGATGGCTGTCACCCAACCTTCCACGCGAGAGACCACGTCGATATCGGCGAGACCGAAGGTCTGGCCGATGAATTCAGAATATACGGGCAGGTTACGGCTGACTGCAGCCACTGTTTTTACCTCCAATACCGGCAAGCCGTTTTGTTTTTGAGCGTCAGGCGAAGAGCAGGCTGCCGTCAACAACAGGAGGGTATAGATGTAAGTCCTTTTCATAAGCAGGTTGAAGTGAATCGTGACGAAAGTAAGTCAAATAATAGGCTAAGGAAAACTTGAATAGGGATGAAAAAAGAACGGGAACAAGGTACCTTTGAAGGACCGGTTGTTCCCGAACTTATAATCTAAGTACCCGGGGTCGGGATCGAACCGACATGAGTGTTAGCTCACTGGTGTTTGAGACCAGCGCGTCTACCAATTCCGCCACCCGGGCAGATTTCCGAACGAAAAGGGAGGTAGTGCCTTTGCGTCAGGGTCGCAAAAATAGACAAAAAGCGGATGGTGGCATCATCCAATCATGGTTGCTTTTAAAAGTATTTTATCTGTTTTTAACCATCATTTACTGTTTTGAAGGGTATAAATGAGCCCTTGAAATGTCTCTTTTTTTGGTATATTAGCCTCTTATTCAAGTAAATAAAACCCTTTTCAGACCTTTTTTGTGCGTTTTTATCGCAGAAAAGTAGGTTTGAGTTGGATTTGTATTACCCCCATCCTGAAAGCTGATAATTCAAGTTGATCCATTCTTTTAATTCAATGAAAAAACTACTCGTTTCCGTTTTTATCCTGGCATCCCTCACAAGCTTGAGCGCACAGCAACCTGCTTCCAACTTACCTGCAGGTTTCCCTTCAACGGTTGTTCCTCTTCAATTCGATACGATCTGTCGTCCAATCCTCCAGCGAGTAAAAACCGCAACTACTCCTGCAATTCAACCTACAGCTGGAAGTCAGGTCCTGCGCAGTTCAGGTACAACAACACTTGTTCCCACAGCAGGTCCCGGAGGAAATACGATGAACATGCCGATACAGTGGCTTGAAGAGACGGTGATCGGTCGTACGACATTCGATGTGCAGACGAACGGCTCCGTGAGCGACCGCATCGTCAAGAATGCAGACGGTACGATCAGCGCAGCCTGGAATTTTTCGAAGCAAACATCTCCCTTCAACGACCGGGGAACCGGTTACAACTATTACGACCCGAACAGTGCAGGCTTATGGACAAACGGCTGGTTGAACCCGATCGGCAATACAGGTCCGGGACTTAACAGCAGCATCACACGTACTGAAGGATCTTATCGTACCGGATATACCAATATCATCGTCACCGCTTCGGGCAATGAAATGTCAGTGGCTCACTCCTCGACCAGTGGCGCCATGTTGTTGAACAGGCGTGCTGTCAAGGGAACCGGAACATGGACACAATTGCCGGCTGCATTGAATAATTCAGGTGGCACTAACTTCGACACCTGGGCAAAAGGTGTTGCGGACGGCGACACCATCCACTTGATTTGGAACGGATCCGGCACCAGTGGCACGAATGTCAACGGACAGAACGGTCCGATTTTCTATTCCCGCTCCAACGATGGCGGTTTGACCTGGCCGATACTGCGCACGGTGATTCCTGCAATCAACAGTACTTCCTATCGAGGATGGGATGCGGATGCATACGCTATCGATGCAAAGAACGGCGTGGTAGTGATCGTCTATGGCGATTTCGATACCGACGTAGGTATCATCAAATCGACGGATGGCGGTACTACCTGGACGAAGAAAATCGTGCAGCAATTCCCTATTCCGCTTTTCGATGCCAATACCATGTCGACCGATGCCTACGGTCCGAACGGAACAGGCGCACCGGATGGCATCGCTGACACGCTGCTCTCCAACGGTGCGGATGCACATGCTTTGATCGATAACAGCGGAATGGTGCACGTGTGGTTCAGTAAAATGCGCGTCTACTCTCGTACAGCCGGTCTTGGACTCAGTTATTTCCCGAACTCCGATGGATTGTATTACTGGAACGAAACGAAACCCGTGAACGGGTACGTACTGGTAGCGCAGACGCTGGACATGAACAACAACGGGGTCGTGAATCTGCCAAGTGGTGGTGCCTGCAGCAGTCCGTATGGATATTATGATGGCGGTCTGACCCAGATGCCATCGGCCGGCATCGATGCCAGCGGCAACCTGTATGTCACTTACCAGTCCATCTGTGAATTATGCGACACCACCACAGCCACACTGGCCGGCTATCAGGCGCGACGTCATATTTACATGATCACCTCCAGTGACAACGGAGTGACGTGGACTACACCGAAAGACATCGTAGCCAACATCTCCTACGGAGGAAATGGCGAACGAGAGGAAGCCGTCTATGCCAGCATGGCAAGAACGGTTGATAGCAAAGCCTATGTGCTTTACCAACGTGACGACCAGCCAGGCACAAGCATTTTGATCTCCGGCGACTGTGATCAATACAACAACAACGGGCAATCCGATATCGTCCTTGCCAAGGTGGATGCTGCTTTTGCAAGAAACACATCCGTGAGGGCCGTGATCAACGTCAACGCTCCGATCAATTGCTACGGTGGTACAACCACAGTGTCCGTTATCGGAGCTGGCGGTACGCCTCCATACACGGGTACAGGCACCTATACCCGAGCTGCCGGAACGTACACGTTTACCGTTGTCGACGCCATCGGTATTTCATCCACTGCATCGGTTACCATCACACAGCCTACACAACTCACAGCGACCTCCAGTGCGACCACCCCGCTCTGTAACGGCGACAGCGTACAGGTGACCATCTCCGCTTCAGGCGGAACGCCGCCTTACAGTGGAACAGGCGTTTTCACCCGACTCGCAGGCAATTACTCGTATACCGTACTTGATTCCGTGGGCTGCTCAGTAGTGGTAACCGGAAACATCCCACAACCGACAGCCATCGTCGCGACAGCTACGCCTGGAACCATCGCATGTCATGGAGGCACCACTACCGTAACGGTAAGCGCTACGGGCGGAACCTCACCCTACAGTGGAACAGGCATATTCACCGCAGCAGCAGGCAACTACTCGTATTTGATTACGGATGCGAAGGGATGTATCAAATCGGTTACGGGAACCATCAATCAACCTGCTACACTTACAGCCTCTTCGACGGCGGGTACTATTGCCTGTAATGGAGGCACGGCTAGCATTATCGTTTCAGGAAGTGGTGGGACACCACCCTACACCGGGACAGGTACTTTTTCTCGTCCGGCAGGTTCGTACACTTTCTCTATTCTTGATGCGAACGGTTGCACCGCCACAACGAGCGGATCCCTTACTCAACCCACCGCTGTTTCACCGGTGGTGAACACCACTCCGAGTACAACCCTGGGTGGTACCAATGGAACGGCTTCAGTGATCGTGACCGGAGGAACTAGTCCCTACACTTACCTCTGGTCGAACGGAGCTACAACAGCAACCGCATCGGGTCTTGCCACTGGAAACTATACCGTAACGGTTACCGATAGCAGAGGATGTACTGCTACCTCATCCGGTTTTGTGGGTGACCCGAATTGCAACTTGCAAGTCAATGTTTCAAGCTCGACAATCAATTGTTTCGGTGGAACCAGCAGCGTATCGGTAACGGCATCCGGAGGCACTCCGCCCTATCAGGGTACTGGCTCGTATACACGATCTGCTGGTCCGTACTCGTTCACGGTGACCGATTCTGTAGGCTGTTCAGCCAGCAGAAGCGGTGTGATCTCACAACCATCCGTACTTTCTGTCAATACTACTGTCGGCACCATCTTGTGTAATGGACAAACCACCACTGTCAACGTGACTGCATCCGGTGGAACTCCTCCTTACACGGGCACGGGCACATTCACCCGATCGGCTGGTCCTTTCTCTTATGTGATTTCCGATGCGAATAATTGTACAGCATCCATCAATGGAAACATTTCACAGCCCGCGATATTGAATGCCACAGCAACCGGATCAGCCATTGCCTGCTTCGGTGATTCTACCAGTATCAACGTATCAGCCAGCGGAGGCACAGCACCCTACAGTGGTACCGGTGTTTTCAATGTACCAGCCGGAACCTACTCCTACACTATCACGGATTTCAACGGCTGTACGGATACGGCTGGCATCACCCTGACTCAACCGGCGGCAGCACTTGTAGCATCCAGCACGACAGGAACCATTGCATGCAATGGAGGAACAGCAACCGTGACCGTATCAGCAACAGGTGGAACACAACCTTACACAGGAACTGGCAGCTTCACGATCGCATCGGGTAATTACAACTATACGGTAACCGACGACAACGGCTGTGTTTCCATCACATCCGGTACATTGAATCAGCCTGACTTGCTTACTGTATATGCCTCGGCTGGATCCATTGCCTGCTTTGGAGGAACCACCACCCTGCTCGTTTCTGGAGGTGGAGGAACCGCTCCTTATACAGGAACCGGAAGCTTTACGCGATCCGCTGGAGCGTACTCCTACACCATCACGGATGCGAATGGCTGCACGGCTAACGCCAGCGGCACTATCACACAGCCGACACTCTTATCAGCCACATCGGCAACAACGGCTGGTATCGCATGCTTCGGAGGATCTACGACCGTGAATGTCAGCGCCAGCGGTGGTACACTTCCATACAGCGGTATCGGATCCTTCACTGCCACTGCAGGTCCGTACACCTACACCGTGACTGACGGTCGCGGTTGTACGGCAACCACCAGCGGCACCATTTCTCAACCAGCCAGTGCTGTGGACGCAACCGCTACTGCGGGCACCATTGCCTGTAATGGGGGAACGACGAACATCACTGTGGCTGCAACAGGAGGAACCGCTCCTTACACCGGCACAGGGACATTCAGTGTTTCCGCCGGTCCCTACTCTTACACCGTGTCCGATGCGAATGGATGCCGGGACACTGTTTCAGGCACCATCACTCAACCTACGGCACTTGTCGCTACAGCAACTGCAGGCACCATCGCCTGCAACGGCGGTAGTGCCAGCGTGACTGTCACAGCAAGTGGTGGCACCGCACCCTACACTGGAACGGGTACTTTCACGCGTACGGCAGGCAGCTATACCTTCACAGTGACCGATGCGAGAGGATGTGTCAAGACAGCATCCGTCACCATCACCCAACCCGCAGTGCTGGTTGCGAGTTCATCCGCAGGCACCATCACTTGCAACGGTGGCACCACCACAGTCACCGTCGCCGCATCTGGAGGAACGACGCCTTACACAGGAACAGGCACCTTCACCCGTAGTGCGGGAGCCTATTCCTATACTGTGACGGACGCAAGAAACTGCTCTTCGACAACGACAGGAACCATCACTCAGCCGACTGCCATCGTAATAACTGTGAATGCAGGAACCATCCAATGCAATGGCGGTACGACAAGCGTGACAGTTACTGCGACAGGCGGAACTCCTGCCTATTCAGGAACAGGAACTTTCACACGACCTGCCGGAGCCTACAGCTTTACTGTCACCGATGCCAACGGTTGCTCCTCAACTGCAACAGGTAGCATTTCACAGCCGAGTCCGCTTCTAGCAGCTTCATCCACCGGTACGATCGCCTGTTTCGGCGGCAGCACCAATGTGGTTGTCACCGCAAGCGGTGGTGTGACCCCTTATACTGGAACTGGTACATTCACGCGAAGTGTGGGTAATTACTCCTTCACGGTCACCGATGCCAATAATTGTCAGGCTACGACCACCGGTACCATCAGCCAACCCAGTCAGTTGGTAGCGGCTTCCACCGCAGGTACGATTCGTTGTTTCGGCGGATCTGCAACCATCACTGTGACAGCTACAGGCGGAACATCTCCGTACACCGGAACTGGAAGTTTTTCTCGTAACGCCGGCGCTTATTCTTTCACCGTGACGGATGCCAATGGTTGCACAGCTACCACAGGCGGAACGCTTACACAGCCCACAGCGTTGTCAGCAACAGTTTCAACCACGAACGCAACCACAGTCGGCGGAAACAACGGGGCTGCAACCGCTTCCGTGTCGGGCGGAACTTCTCCTTACACCTATTCCTGGTCGAATGGCGCAACCACCGCTACTGCTTCCGGACTTCGTGCAGGAAGTTACACTGTAACCATCACTGATGCGAACGGATGTACGACCACGGCGACAGGATCCGTCGGCGACCCCTCCTGCAATATCATCATCACTGTGACGGGTACAAGCATCAATTGTTTCGGTGGCACCACCACCGTGACAGTTTCTGCGACGGGTGGAACCGCGCCCTACACGGGGACCGGAAGTTTCATCAGAAGTGCAGGACCGTATACTTACACGGTGACTGATGCCATCGGATGTTCCGCCATTTCCAGTGGTACCGTCACACAACCCACCGTGTTGACTGCTTCATCCACTGCCGGACAAATCGTTTGCAATGGAGGAACCACCACCGTGACTGTCACTGCTTCGGGCGGAACTCCGCCTTACACGGGGACCGGCAGTTTCACACGCAGTGCCGGCACCTATTCTTACACCGTCACCGATTCAAAAGGATGTACTAATACCACCGTGGGATCGATCAGTCAACCGACGGCCGTCACTGTCAGTTCCACATTTCCACCTATTGCCTGCTATGGTCAATCGACCTCTATCACCATCACCGCTTCCGGAGGCAATGCTCCCTACACAGGAACCGGAACCTTCGTTCGTACTGCAGGCCCTTACACCTACACGGTCACTGATGCAAGCGGATGTTCTGCCAGCATCACTGGAAATATCAGTCAACCCGCAGCACTCAGCGTAATCGGCACATCCGGTACGATTTTCTGTAATGGTGGGAGTACCACGCTCAGCATCACCGCTTCGGGAGGGACTCAGCCTTATACGGGGACAGGGAATTTCACGCGAACTGCCGGGCCTTACACCTACACGGTCACCGATGCCAATGGTTGTTCGGCCAGCACGACTGGCAACATCACACAGCCGGCACCGCTGGTTGCCAACTCCAGTCCGGGCAGTATCGCCTGCTTTGGCGGAAGCACGACGGTGACCGTATCTGCAACCGGTGGTACCACTCCCTACATTGGTACAGGTACTTTCACACGCACAGCGGGAAGTTATTCTTACACGGTAACAGACGCTAACGGTTGCACAGCGGTGACTTCTGGAACCATCACACAACCTACTTTGCTCACAGCATCTTCCATTGCAGGTACCGTTTCTTGTAATGGAGGAAGCACTACCGTAGTTGTTTCGGCCAACGGCGGCAGCACTCCATACACCGGCACAGGGAATTTCACACGAGGTGCAGGGAATTACACCTTCACTGTCACTGATGCGAGAGGATGTACAGCATCCAGCAGTGTATCCATCACCCAGCCTACGGCACTTATCGCGTCATCGTCCTTCAACAACATCAGTTGCAACGGCGGATCAACCACTGTCACCGTAGCAGCTACAGGTGGAACGACTCCTTACAACGGAACAGGCAACTTCACGCGGGCTGCGGGCAGTTACTCGTTCACCGTAGTGGATGCCAATGGCTGCAGTGCGGTCACCTCCGGTTCCATCTCCCAGCCTGCACAGCTGGTGGCCGCTGCCTCTGCCGGCAACATCGCCTGCTACGGCGGATCGACCACCCTCACCGTCTCGGCTACCGGTGGAACCTCCCCTTACACCGGTACGGGATCCTTCACCCGTTCCGCTGGTGCCTACTCCTACACCATCACCGATGCTAACGGTTGCACCGCTTCCACATCCGGTGCCATCGCTCAACCTCTGGCACTCTCCGCCTCCGTTACCACTACCGGTGCTTCTACCGTGGGTGGTAACAACGGTACCGCTACCGCTTCGGTCAGCGGTGGAACAGCTCCTTTCTCCTACCGCTGGTCCAACAACGCATCCACCGCTTCCATCAACGGACTAACTGCCGGAACCTACACCGTTACCATCACCGATGCCAACGGCTGCACCACATCCGCTTCCGGTTCTGTCGGTGATCCTTCCTGCAACCTGCTCATCACCGTAACCGGCGCTTCGGTCAGTTGCTTTGGCGGTACCACCTCGGTGGTCGTATCCGCTTCCGGCGGCACGGCTCCCTATACCGGTACGGGAACATTCACCCGTTCGGCTGGACCCTTCTCCTTCACCGTCTCCGATGCTATCGGTTGTTCGGCTACCGCTTCCGGTACCATCACTCAACCCACCGCGCTATCGGCCAGTTCCTCCTTCGGTAACATCGCCTGTAACGGCGGGGCCACTTCGGTGGTCGTCTCCGCTTCCGGTGGGAACTCCCCTTACTCCGGTACCGGTACCTTCTCACGACAAGCCGGTTCCTACTCCTTCACCATCACCGATGCCAACGGCTGTACTGCTTCCACTTCCGGTAACATCCCTCAGCCGGCTGCGCTTACCGCCAGCTCTTCCACCGGTACTATCGCCTGCAACGGTGCATCCACTTCCGTAGTGGTCACCGCTTCCGGTGGTACCGCTCCTTATTCCGGTACCGGAACTTTCTCCCGTGCTGCCGGTAACTATTCCTACACCGTCACCGATGCCAACGGCTGCTCGGCTACCGCTTCCGGTACCATCAACCAACCACCTGTGCTCGCCGCTTCCGCTTCGGTAGGGACCATCCCTTGTACCGGGGGAACCACCTCCATCACCATCGCTGCTGCAGGAGGTACTGCTCCCTACACCGGCACCGGCACCTTCGTGCGTTCGGCAGGAGCTTACTCCTACACCATCTCCGATGCCAACGGTTGTACCGCTTCCACTTCCGGTAACATCTCGCAACCTTCCGTACTCAACGTCTCGGCTACTGCTGGAATCATCGCCTGCAACGGTGGATCCACTTCCGTAGTGGTCACCGCCTCCGGTGGTACCGCTCCTTATATCGGTGCAGGTACCTTCTCCCGTCCCGCAGGTGCTTACTCCTACACCGTCACCGATGCCAACGGTTGTACCGCTTCCGTATCCGGTAACATCTCTCAACCCAATGTGCTCACCGCTACTGCTACCGCTGGCAACATCCTGTGCAATGCCGGTTCCACTTCGGTCACTCTCACCGCTTCGGGTGGTACAACCCCCTATGCCGGTACCGGCACCTTTGTGCGCACCGCCGGTCCTTACTCCTACACCGTCACCGATGCCAACGGTTGTACCGCTTCCGCTTCCGGCAACATCTCTCAGCCTGCTTCCCTTTCGGCTTCCTCTTCCTACGGAACCATCCTGTGTAGCGGGGCAACGACCACGGTCACCGTCACCGCTACCGGTGGCACACTCCCTTATGCCGGAGTGGGATCCTTCACCAGGGGCGTAGGTGCCTATTCCTACACCGTCACCGACGCCAACGGTTGTACTGCCGCCACATCGGGGTCCATCACACAACCTGCTGCGCTCAACGTAACGGCCAATGCCGCTGCCATCCTCTGTTTCGGGGGCGCTGCCAATGTCACCGTCGCCGCCTCCGGTGGTACACCTCCTTACTCGGGTACCGGTTCTTTCTCCCGTACCGCTGGTGCCTACTCCTTCACCGTCACCGATGCTAACGGTTGTACCGCTGCCGCTTCGGTCAATATCGCCCAACCCACTGCACTGTCCGCTTCGGTATCGACCACGGCGGCAACCACCGTGGGTGGTTCCAACGGATCGGCGACTGTCAACGTAAGCGGTGGATCACCTGCCTACACTTACCGCTGGTCTAACAACGCAACAACCGCTACGGCTTCTGCGCTGACGGCCGGTACCTATACGGTCACGGTCACCGATGCCAACGGTTGCTCCACCACCGCTTCCGGTTCGGTCGGTGATCCTTCCTGCAACATCACCATCTCGGTCACCGGAACTTCGGTCACTTGCTTTGGTGGCTCCACTTCGGTGGTCGTGGCAGCTTCCGGTGGTACCGCTCCTTATGCCGGTACCGGTACTTTCTCACGAACTGCTGGTCCTTACTCCTTCACCGTCACCGATGCAATCGGTTGTTCGGCGCTGGCAAGCGGATCGGTCTCTCAACCCACCGAGCTGATCGCTGCCGCTTCGGCTGCTCCCATCCTGTGCAACGGCGCATCCACCACGCTCACCCTCACCGCTTCCGGCGGTACCCCTCCTTATTCCGGTACGGGAAACTACACCCGTGCAGCGGGCCCTTACTCCATCACCGTCTCCGATGCCAACGGTTGCAGGGACACGGTGAACGGCAATCTCCAGCAGCCGGCGCCCATCTCCGTTTCCACCTCCTCGGGTAACATCGCCTGCTTTGGTGGTACTACCACCATCACCGTGGCCGCTTCCGGTGGCACTCCGCCCTACTCCGGTACCGGTACCTTCTCCCGCACCGCCGGTGCTTACGCCTACACCGTCACCGATGTCAACAACTGCTCCGCTTCTGCTGCTGGTAACATCACACAGCCTGCTGCGCTGAGTGTCACTGCCACTGCTGGCAGGATCTCTTGCAATGGTGGTTCAACGAGTGTCGTGGTCGCCGCGACGGGTGGCACAGCACCTTACACAGGCACTGGAACATTCACCAGAACAGCAGGTAGCTACACCTACACCGTTAACGATGCGAATGGTTGCACCGCTAATACCAGTATTACGATCAACCAACCTACCGTACTTTCAGCTACATCATCCAGTGGAACAATCGCTTGTTCTGGAGGAAGTACTACAGTAACCGTTTCTGCAACAGGTGGTACCACCCCCTACACAGGCACGGGTACTTTCACGCGCACAGCGGGGAGTTATTCTTACACGGTAACCGATGCTAACGGTTGCACAGCGGTGACTTCTGGAACTATCACACAGCCATCGGCATTATCGGCAACTGCTACCGCAGGAAGTATCGCTTGCAACGGAGGTACAGCTAACGTCACGGTAACGGCTACCGGAGGTACGGCTCCCTATTCAGGAACAGGTATTTATTCACGCAGTGCAGGTACCTATGCTTTCACTGTATCCGACTCGAGAGGATGTACTGCCTCTGCAGCTATCACTCTCTCTCAACCAACTGCTTTAATCGCCAGTTCATCTGTGGGAAGCATCGCATGTAATGGAGGTACCACTAGTGTTACGGTAAGTGCATTAGGCGGAACATCACCTTACAGCGGAGTTGGGAGTTTCACGCGGGCTGCGGGCAGTTACTCGTTCACCGTAGTGGACGCCAATGGCTGCAGTGCAAGTATCAGCGGTTCCATCTCCCAGCCTGCACAGCTGGTGGCCGCTGCCTCTGCCGGCAACATCGCCTGCTA
>JBJTRB010000346.1:0-6592 GCA_046075925.1 Bacteroidota bacterium
GTTTCATGTGTCCTGAATGGTTAGTGAAGTCCCTTATCGGGTCTGCTCACTTCTATTAAATACACCACGCAGGGTTCAAGCAAAAAGGAGGATGTTCTTACATCCTCCTTTTCTAAAACAAAGCGATATTAGCTCTTGAAATCCTTGAAAATCCAATAAAATCAAGGATTCAAGACCATTGTTTCTTACGAACTGGAAACTTGTTCGTCCGAAGCTTCCAGCACCGACTTGATATCTGGAAGGAAATAATTCTGGCTTTTGAGGATTTTGCCATCGGCCCTGTAAATGGGCATTCCATTGTCGTCCAGCTTGCTCATGTTGCTTCGGTGGATTTCATCGAATACCTCGGCGATCTTGTGCTGCAATCCGTGTGCGATGATGGTGCCGAAAAGGATGTACATCTTGTCGCCAAGGGCATCTGCAATCAGGGTTATGTCTTTTTGTTGGCAGGCCTCCAGGTATTCGTCGTTTTCTTCCTGCATCAATCGATGCCGAAGTTCGACAATACGGGGTTCGACTTCTGCAGTCGGCTCAGTGCGGTATCCAAGCCCGAAAACTTCATGGAAGTCCTGCACTTTCTGGATTTTGGAAAGGAGTGTCATGGGTGTGGTGGTTTTGGTGTGGAATTATTTCAAGTTTGTATGACTCCAACGTTGTATTCTTTGGTCAGCGGAGCGTGGTTTGCTGCCTCGATGCCCATGGATATCCACTTGCGTGTATCCTGTGGTTCGATGATGGCATCCACCCACAGTCGCGAAGCTGCATAATAGGGCGACATCTGTTGGTTGTAACGGTCGGTGATTTTCTTGAGCAACTCGTCTTCTTTTTCCTTACTCAGTTCCTCGCCCTTCGATTTCATCGTACTGACCTGGATCTGTAAAAGGGTTTTGGCTGCCTGTGCTCCTCCCATCACGGCAATCTGGGCGGTAGGCCATGCGGCTATCAGGCGTGGATCGTAAGCTTTACCGCACATGGCGTAATTGCCTGCTCCGAAACTATTTCCGACAATGATGGTGAACTTCGGGACCACGGAGTTGCTCATCGCATTCACCATCTTTGCGCCATCCTTGATGATTCCGCCCTGCTCGCTGCGCGAGCCAACCATGAAACCGGTTACGTCCTGCAGGAAAACCAAAGGAATTTTTCTCTGGTTGCAGTTCATGATGAAACGTGCGGCCTTATCGGCAGAGTCGGAGTAGATCACACCTCCGAATTGCATTTCACCTTTTTTACTTTTTACGACTTTACGCTGATTGGCGACAATTCCAACCGACCACCCATCGATTCGGGCAAGTCCGCAAAGAATACTCTGACCATATTTTTCCTTGTATTCCTGGAAATCGGAGCCGTCAACAAGTCGTGCGATGATTTCACGCATGTCGTATTGCTTGGTCGGATCCGTAGGAAATAGTCCCAACAGTTCTTTTGAATCTTTTGCAGGTTGCTCAGGTTTGACCCGGTCAAATCCTGCCTGTTCTTGGCTGCCGATCTTGTTGAATATGCCTTTGATGTAATCCAGTGCTGCTTTATCGTCAGGGAACTTATTGTCTGTTACACCGGAAATCTCACATTGGGTCGTAGCACCACCTAATGTCTCATTGTCAACCTCTTCACCGATGGCCGCCTTCACCAGGTAGGAGCCCGCCAGGAAAATGGATCCTGTCTTATCGACGATCAGTGCTTCGTCGCTCATGATCGGAAGGTAGGCACCTCCGGCCACGCAGCTTCCCATGATTGCCGCAATCTGGATGACGCCCATAGAGGAGAGTATGGCGTTGTTTCTGAAAATGCGCCCGAAATGTTCTTTGTCCGGAAAAATCTCATCCTGCATAGGAAGAAACACTCCGGCACTGTCGACGAGGTAAACGATGGGCAGACGGTTCAATGGCGATTTCCTGCGCTCGTAGGTTCTTTTTTCCTGTCATTGGGAACCAAGCACCCGCTTTCACTGTGGCGTCGTTGGCTACGACGATGCACTGCCGTCCGGATATGTAGCCGATCACCACCACGACTCCGGCCGCTGGACATCCTCCATATTCTTGGTACATGCCGTCGGCCGCCAACGCCCCGATCTCGATGACAGGTCGGTTGCTATCAACCAGGTAGTTGATGCGTTCGCGGGCTAACAGCTTGCCTTGACTTTTTTGCTTTTCGGCATTCTTCTTCCCACCACCTTCATTCACTACGGCTAGCTTGTTACGGAGCTTATCGATGAGCTGACGCAATTGGTCTTCATTCTTATTGAATTCAAGTTTATCCATGGTATACAATGATCAAAGATAAGTATTGCCGGTTACCGGAGTCATCCTTCCCATTTTTTGAAAACAAAGAAAACAGCCAGTAAAAGGAAGAGGAATCCTACCAGATAGTTCCATTTCAAGGTGTCGGTCTTGAATATGAATACAGCACATACCGTGAACACGGACAAGGTGATCACTTCCTGAATGACTTTCAACTCGAACAGATTGAATGGGCCGCCGTTCGACTCATGGCCTATGCGGTTTCCGGGAACCTGGAAGACATATTCGAGCAATGCGATTCCCCAACTGATCAGGATGGCAGCCAAGAGCCCTTGGTGCTTAAGCAAATCCCATTTCTTGAATTGCAAATGCCCGTACCAAGCGAAGGTCATGAAGAAATTCGACACGACGAGCAACAGGATGGAAAGTAATCCTCGGTTCATGCGATCAATCCTCCGGTGTGAATTCGAATTTGCTCACTACGATCTCGAACTCTTTCAAATCGGATGGCTCGGTAGCCTTATACAGCCAGACGTTGATGCAGACGCGTGATGATTGGGCTGTATAGCCCGCGCCCAACTTCTGTTTTTTCCAGCCGGTAAAATCCTTTTTGGAAGAGGGGTAAGCGGTATCCGCATACCTGGAGGTGAACAGCACCTGTTTTTTCGACACTTCAAAACAATGGATACTGGGCTTTAATAATTCCGTGTCGAAGCGAAAAGCTTTGTCGACATCCGGCTGTACAACATACTGTGTGTTCAGATCGGATTCCTTTCCCCACGTGGAGAACTCGATGTCGATTTCGTGGTGATGTTTTTCAGAATCTCCATAATCGTATAGGAACATCCCGACAACAAGGTCCTTGTCCAAGTCCTGATGGAGAGGATCGATGTGAAAAGCATATTTCCCATGTCCCAATGGTCGTATCAGTTGGACTTCAGGGCAGATCCAGCGTTCATCCCGATAGGTAACACGCAAGTGCAGTCGACCGGACTCATCTGTCCAGATATTCTCCTTGCTGCAGCTGAAATAATTACGTCCTGGGCCGACCGTCTTGCCCCTTGAATCTTTCACCACCCACTGATAGCCGGAGAAATCGATGGTGTCGCCTGCGAATCGGGTAGCGAACGTCGAATCGAACATGTTCGGTAATGCGGATGAACTGCAGGTAAATCCCAGCGACACAAACAGTAGAAGCAAAGCACGGAAAAAGTTCATGCGCGAGGGTGATGTTTCAAGATGGAAGTACGTAAAAAATCACGATCCAGGTGGGTATAAATTTCAGTCGTTGTGATGGATTCATGCCCCAACATTTCCTGCACTGCCCGTAAATCAGCGCCGCCTTCGATGAGGTGAGTGGCAAATGAATGCCTGAAGGTGTGCGGACTGATGTTCTTTTTCAATTGCACCTTTTCGGCCAACTGCTTGATGATGGTGAAGATCATCACCCGGGTCAGCTTTCTTCCACGTTGGTTGAGGAACACGAAATCCTCTTGTCCTGCCTGGACAGGCTGGTGCACTCGGACTTCATGGATATAAATGCGCAGGTGTTTTATTGCCACTGCGCCGATCGGTACCAGTCGTTCCTTATCGCCTTTACCAATCACTTTGACGAAACCGATTTCAAGGTGAAGACTGGAAAGTTTCATTCCGACCAATTCGCTTACCCGTAGTCCACAGCTGTAGAGGGTCTCCAGCATGGCTTTATTACGGATGCCTTCCGGTCGACTCAGATCGATCGCCGAAATGATCTTATTAATATCATCCACTGAAAGGGTATCAGGTAGTTTGCGTCCCAGACGCGGGGTCTCCAACAGGATGGATGGGTCATCGGTAGTCAGGTTCTCCATCAGGCAGTATTTGAAGAAACTCTTGACTCCAGAAATGATCCTTGCCTGGCTTCTGGCACTCATTCCTGCTTCATTGATCCATTGAACGAATCCTTGAAGATCCTCCAAACCGATCCGGTTAGGTGCAATTGCCTTTCCGGCATCTTCCAAGTATTTCTGGAGCAGGGAAAGGTCGTGCAGGTAGGCATCCACTGAGTGGATGGACAGCGAACGCTCCAGCTGCAGGTAAGACTTGAATCCTTTGGTATAAACGCTCCAGTTCATTGGCTGGCTTAAAGTCGGAATTGAGTCAGTTGGTAAGGCGCTTCGGCCTGTTCATTTATACACAATTTCATCTCGATAAATGTCACTAACTTCGTTACCCCAAAGATGCGCTTCCTCATCATTAACGGTCCTAATCTGAACCTGCTTGGCAGCAGGGAGCCGTCCATTTATGGTTCACGGTCATTCGAGGATTATTCGGAAGAATTGAAAGACCTGTTCCCCTTAGTAGAACTAGCTTTTTTTCAATCAAACGTCGAAGGGGAGCTGATCAACGCCTTGCATGGTGCCATTGGTACTGTTGATGGCATCCTGCTCAATGCAGGTGGCTATTCCCACACTTCGGTGGCCTTGGCGGATGCTGTAAAGGCGATCGGATTGCCTGTAGTGGAAGTCCATATTTCCAACATACATGCCCGAGAGGAATTCAGACAGGTTTCACTCACCGCTCGTAGTTGCATCGGAGTTGTATCCGGTTTCGGACTTACTTCCTATCGGTTGGCCCTGGAGGCGCTGTTGGATTGGCTTTCCAAAGGCTGATCATTTGATCTTGTAGGCGAAGGACATCGACTTCCTCAACTTTTTCTGAATCCCCAATATCCGCTCTCTGGCATTGTTAGCCAGTGATAGGTGATGCTGATCGTTGTTGTTCGTGTAGAAGCTGATGTGCTGGTCGAGCATGGCTTGAAAGTCGACCATCTTGTCCAGGCAGGAGGGGTCATCCAAAAGCAAAGGCGAATCAAGAAATTTGAAGTCCATCTTGAGGAATGTATCCGAGTAAGCAGAATCGCAGAGCGATCCAGATGAAAAACATCCGGACACGTATCGACCGGGGTTATAGAATCTTTCGGTAGAATAGGTGTAGTGAGCACGAGGATCGGTCAGGAACGTACGACCAGATGCCTGGCAATAGTTTTCCGTAGCAGTGATCAGACGCTGAAAAGCCGCTCGCACCAACGGGTTGCCCAGATCGCAGCCGGTGTTCGCTACGTTGTAGGGTTGGTCGACCCGAAGTGCATCAATGAATGCATCGTATTCCTTCTGGACTGCTTTATAAAGTCTGGGACAATTGATGGGTAACAGTCGGTAGTGACAGTATTTGAAGTCATAGTTCATGACTTCCAGGTCAGGACGGAAGCCGTACTCATTCCTGTAGAACTCGTATTGGATCAGGGTAGTCCAATCGGAAATAAGTATGACGCTGTTCTTAGGGGCGGAATCGTCCAGCAACTTCATCAGGTCTTTACTGACAGGATAGGATGAACGATCGTGATCGGCATACGTGTAAACGGATGTGCCGACCAGGCAGCAGGTCAATATACCAACCACCATGCTTCGCCTCAATCGGGATTCCATCAGACTGTTAATCGATAACGCCAGAGGAATGCACAACGTCATGAAAGGAAGCAACAAGTAGGCATCCGTGCTTGCCCATTGATTGTTTTTCAACTGATAGGTCAGGAGTATCAGGAAATAAAAAAGCACGCAGGCTACGACTCTTCCCGCACCTCGTCTGAATCCAATGTAGCATCCAGCAAGTACCAAGGGTGTGAAGAACATGAATTGCTTCGCTGTCAGATTTAGAAAGTAGGGCAGTCGGTTGGCGGAAATAGAGGAGGAAGTTTCAGTCAAATTCTTGGTATAGGCTCCGCCTCGGATATGATAGAATAGCAAATCAAGATTTTCCGGCTTGCCGAACATGAAAGCATATTCCGATTGGGCACGCCACACCATCCAAAAGTAAAATCCAAGTGTAATGCTGGCTGAAACCAGCGTGAAGAGTCTGAAATCCTTTGATAAGAGTGTCTTGTAATAGGCGACATACCAAGGATCGTGCGTCGGTGTCCGTTTTTTAGTCTTGGCTTCTGCTGTTCGCTTCACCAATAATGCGTCGCAGAACAGTAGCGGAAGGAACGGGGTGAAAACGATCATGGTCAGGTGGTGATTACTCCAGCCTAGCGCCAAACCGATTGCGGCAATCATCAGGTGCGACTTGGACTTTGACAACCGGTAGGCAGTGAGTCCGTATAGCAAAATCCCCATGCTGAGTACCTGGAAAGGATAGGCTTCGATCGTGTTGCCCCATGCCCAAGTCGTATTTCCAGTGGCGAATGCCATAGCAGCAAGAAAAGCGCTCAACTCCTCGGACCAGCTGATTTTTCCGTCTGACAGCTGGCGCAGAAGATTACGGAGGGAGAGATACAACAGTAGCGAGGCGCCTGACATGGAGACAGCTGAAAA
>JBJTRB010000347.1:0-2707 GCA_046075925.1 Bacteroidota bacterium
TCAACCGCATTCTTGATGCGGAGGTGACTATCCATGATCGGGAGGGGGCCCGTGAACACAAGACATTTTCGAAATCGATCGAGTACGATAACGTATCGTTCGCCTATCACAAAGGTGGTAGCGGCTGGGTGTTGCAGGACATCCGTTTCACGGTTGAAAAGGGTAAGACGATCGCACTCGTAGGGCAAAGCGGTTCTGGAAAGACCACCTTGGCCGACCTGTTGCCGCGCTTCTATGATATCGAAATCGGTTCGATCAGGATCGATGGTAACGATATCCGGGATATCCGCTTGCAGGACCTCCGTTCTTTACTGGGAATCGTTTCTCAGGAGAGCATCCTGTTCAACGATACCGTCTTCAACAACATCGCATTCGGAATGCCTGATGCGCGAATGGAAGATGTGATATCCGCAGCACGTATCGCCAATGCCCACGAGTTCATCGATAAACTACCGGAAGGATATCAGACCAACATCGGTGATCGCGGGGGGAAATTGAGCGGGGGGCAGCGCCAACGGATCAGTATAGCAAGAGCTATCCTCAAGAATCCGCCGATCCTGATTCTGGACGAAGCCACTTCTGCACTGGATACCGAAAGCGAACGTCTGGTTCAGGATGCATTGGCCAAGCTGATGCAGAACCGAACCACCATCGTCATCGCACACCGTCTTTCCACTATTCAGCATGCCGACGAGATAGTGGTTTTACAGCAGGGAAAAATCATCGAGCGAGGACGCCATAGTGAGCTTTTGGAGCGGAATGGCGTCTACAAGCGGCTTTGTGACCTTCAGGCCTTTAATTGAGCAGGTTTTTTTTATATTGGGGTTGAACTGTCAGACATATTATCCGTCAACACTCCATGAATCGTCGTGAATTCCTAAAAGGAGGCAGCCCTCCTGAAACGCAGACAGTCGCTGGTCGGACCATGACCGGACTCGCACCGTATTCCGGTCCGTGGACATTGTCGGAAGTCAAGCACCTGTTGCGGCGTACGGTTTTCGGTTCATCCGCCGCCGACTGCGCCTATTTCCTTTCCTCTGGTTTGGCGGCATCCATCAACGAACTGCTTACGGTGCCCGCGTCACTCCCTTCGCCGCCACTCTATCTCAGCACGGCGTACAATGACCCTAATGTCCCATTCGGCCAAAGTTGGGTCAATGCTCCTTATGATGTATTGGCTAATGCAGGAAGACGTACCTCATTGAGAGCATGGTGGGCAGGTCAATTGCTTTCAGGTGAAAGATCCATTCGTGAAAGGATGGTGATATTCTGGCACAACCATTTCTCCACGGAGATCAATAGCATTTTCGATGCGCGTTATTGTTATAACCACAACGTGTTGCTACGGCAATTTGCCATGGGGAACTTCAAAAGCCTTACGCATGCCATCACCATCGATCCGGCGATGCTACGGTATTTGAACGGCTATCTCAACACCTCCACTGCACCTGACGAAAATTATGGTCGGGAATTACAGGAGCTTTTCACCGTGGGAAAAGATGCCAACGGACAGCCCTATTATACCGAAGATGATGTTCAGGCCGCCGCTCGCGTACTGACAGGCTATCGTATCAATGCGCTCACAGGCACGTATTTTTTCGATGCTACGCGACACGATGTCGGTGATAAACAGTTTTCAGCCTATTATTCCAACACTTTGATAACCGGCAGATCAGGGGTGGCGGGAGAAGACGAGTTGGCGGATCTGCTTGCCATGATATTTTCCCGGCAAGAGGTCGCAGTCAACATATGCCGCAGGCTCTATCGGCATTTCGTATACTACGAAATCGATGCACAGGCTGAAACGGATGTGATTCAACCCTTGGCCGCTATTTTCAGAAACAGTAATTACGAGATTTTGCCTGTGCTGCAGGCGCTGCTTTCCAGCGAACATTTCTTCGATCTGGCGAATCGCGGTGCGCTGATAAAACCTCCAATCGATTTTTGTGTTTCCTTGTGCAAGGATTTCGGTATTACTTTCCCGACAGCTCCCGATCTTTTGGATCAATATACGCTCTGGGGCCGCGTTCACACCCAAGCTTTCACCATGGGTCAATCCATCGGAGATCCCCCCGATGTCGCCGGATGGCCAGCGTATTATTCTTCGCCAGCGTTCCACGAGTTGTGGATAAATGCCAGCACGTTGCCGGTCAGAAACACGTTCGTCGACCGTTTGCTTACTACGGGATATACCTCAGGAGCCTACGTTCTGGGAATCGATGTGGTAGCATATACTGCAACGCTTTCTCAGCCGGACGATCCTGATTCGTTGGTCCAAGAAGTCCTTGATCGACATTTTTGCTTTGATGCCTCCCAGGTCCTGAAGGACTACTTGAAATCGATTCTGCTATCCGGGCAGACTCAAAACTATTATTGGACCAATGCCTGGGACGATCACGTCAACAATCCATCAGATCCTGCAGCATTGATGACGGTCCAAACACGTCTGGTTCCGATGTATCAGTACGTGCTTAAGCTAGCGGAATATCATCTTTCATAAGCCGACGGAAATGAAAAGAAGAAAATTCATCAGGGATATTGCCGGAGCCACCGTGCTACCTTCATTATTGAACGGCTTCTCTTTCCGCACCTTTGCTCGGACTCCATTGCTACAAACGCTGGCAGCTTCCAGTATCGATGATCATGTTCTGGTGCTCATCCAGTTGATCGGCGGTAACGATGGAATAAACACGGTCATCCCATTAGA
>JBJTRB010000348.1:0-5151 GCA_046075925.1 Bacteroidota bacterium
CGACCGATAACCAACTGTGCTTCATTCTGAAGATCCTTGTCAGCGGATGCAGACTCGAGCAATTTGGCTGCAGCACTTACCGATTTGATGCAATCGCCCATACGTGAATAACACCGCATCTGTCCGATGTGGGCTACCGTGACATTATCCTTCACGTCGGCCGACGACTCCAATGCATCGTATCTGCCGGCAGCTTCAGCGTAGCGCTTCGCCTTGAAATGAATGAAAGCGTCATTCACCAAAGACTTTTCTGTAAATGCATTGCGCGGCTGTGATAATACGTACTCGTAACCCGAAAGTGATTCTTCGTATTTCTTGGAACGGAAAAGACAATCGCTGCGGTAATAGCGAGCATTCACCGAAAAAAGTCCGTCGGGATATTTATCCAGATAGGCATCGAAATCACGGATAGCTTCATCGCATTTTCCCTGGGTGTAGAGCATTTCGGCTGCCTCATAGACCAGCGAATCCTTACCGGCTGTGGTCACATCAGCATTGGGAACGCCTTTGACGAACTCCAGATAATCGTCGACCTTATGCCTTGCTACAGAGATGTTCTTCAATTGCAACAATGCTTCGTGCGCCTCCGACGACTTCGGATAGCGCTCGATGATGCGTTTGCATGCCGCCTCCGCTTGTTCATCCTGACCACTGTTGTAGTAAACCAATGCTTTGCCCAGCTCGGCCTTACGTACATACCCGCTCTGCGGAAACTCGTTGATGACTCTGTCGAAGTTGACAAGCGCACGCTGATTGTTGCCGGAGGTAAGATAGGCTTGTCCGTTTTCGTACAATGCATCATCCAGGTAAGTGGATGTAGGGTAACCATCGATCAGCTTATCCAATGTGGCTATCTTATCGGAAAGTCGCCCTTGAACTCCATAGATGATGGCTTTCTGATAGAGTGCATAATCCGCCGCTTTGGATCCGGCTTGTACTGCTTGTGTGTAATAATCGGCAGCAGCTGATTTGTCGCCCAACACGAAATTACAATCTGCTATCCTGAGCAATGCGTCCGAATATCTGTCCGGATCGGTCTCATCTTTCTCTTTCACGTACTTACGGAATTCGGTCTGTGCGACACCGTAACGCTCCATCCGAAACGCTGCGTAGCCGAGGTCGTAATGCGCCTGATTGTATTTAGGTGTATTGACTGCGCCGGGCGACTTCAGGAATTCCGAATAGGCTGTCGAGGCCTGGTCGTATTTTCCCATGCGATAATAGGTTTCCCCGCGCCAATACAAGGCTTCGGCTACCAGTTTTTGATCGACCGGATTGGCAAGCGATGTCTCGAACATTTTCAGTGCCTGCTGATCTTTCTTGTCCATGAAATACTCGACGCCCTGATAGAAGGAGGCCTTTTGGTAGGCACCTTTCATTCCAGGTGTCTTGACCTTCACTGCATCCAGTGCCGCAAGTGCATCCCGGTAATTTTTCGAACCCGCATACAGGTTGATGAGCATTTCATTCGCCTCCGTTGCATGATCGCTTTCGGGATAGTCCTTCAGGAAAGTGCGGATCGACTCGATCGCCACATTCTGGAAAGAAAGCTCATAGGAAAGTTTTGCATAGGCGAATCGTGATTCCTCCGTGATGACAGGATCGAATGACATCCGGGCAGCCGCCTGGTAGGCAGTCCTTGCATTGCGCTTGGACTTGGCACGCAGGTAACATTCTCCAAGATGATAATAGGCGTTTTGAGCCAAAGAATCCTCTACGTTGGTCAACTTCTGGAAATAGGGCACGGCCTTCTCGAATTGGCTGGTCTTGTAGTAGCTGAACGCCAATTCATAATCCTCCACAGCTCCTGCGTTGGAAGAGTTCTTTTCATAATCGAGCAGATAAGGAATGGCTTCAGCATAATTTCCCTTGCGGTAATGGGATTCGGCCACCATGCGGGAGATTTCCATGCCGTTACGGCCGGCAGAATCCATCGCATTGGGAGCATACTCGAGTACCTTTTCGAAATTACCTTGCTTGTAATAGATCTGGGTGATGTAGTAAGGTGCAACAGGAGCGAAGGATTCCGATTGCCTGAGCTTCAAGAACTCACGCAGCGCTGTTTCATAATTACGATTGACATATGCCATGTGCGCGTAGTAGTACTGAGCAGCAGTCGCGTACTTGGTGTCTTTGTCTTTCACGTCGAAGAACCGGCGGGAGGCTTCATCGTAATCTTCCGTCATGTACGCTGCATAACCGGCTTTGAAATCGACCTCGACACGTTGCTCCTCGGTGAGCAGGTTGCGGTCGAGCGATTTGAAATTCTGAAGCGCTTTCTTGTACTTCTTCTGGCGATAATAGAGATTAGCTAAAACCAGGTGAGCGTCATCTGCAAGCGGGCTTTCCGGATAGCGTGCGACGAAATCAAGTAGCAGGAACTCTGCATCCGGCTGGAACAATTCGGCAGCGCAACGTCCCACGTAAAAGGAGGAATTGATCCTTGCCTCGTCCGACACCCGAATGCCCGAGTTAAGCACCGTCTCGAAAGACGTACGTGCAGCACCGTACTTCTGACGCTCCAATAACTCCAGACCGTTCCGGTATTCGCGGTCGGGCTCCGTATATATCGTCGTCTTTTGGGAAAAAGCAAAAAAGGTGCTGACCAACAGGAACAGCACAATAAGAGGAATTCGCACCATGTCAGAGGGATATTCGCGTTAAACGTTCTACCTCTCAAAATTATTTGCAAGTGATATCTACTTCTTTTAGAACAGGTTGTAATTACGAACATCGTTTTACACACGCATCGATGCACTGAACCTTGGCGGAGGCGAATTGTTATATTTGCCGTGATGTACCTGCTCAAGGTCAAAGGCACCGCCAAGATTCCGGACTATGTCCAGTTGCGTGACAGCAATTTCACCCTGCTTGCGTATTTTCGAGTCGACCGACCCGAAAAAGCCCTTGCCAAAGTGGGATTGGGTGAGCGGGAAAAAGAATTGATCGAACTGATCAACGAGCTTCCTTACGGTAAAATCCACAAGATTGACTGATCACACACCTGCCGCCATGCAAAACACACCGATTGTCCGCCTGGAAAACGTAACAGTATTGCAGTCGGGAAGTCCGGTACTTACGGATGTGCAGCTACTACTCGAAAAAGGAGAGTTCGTTTACCTGATTGGAAAAACAGGAAGTGGCAAAAGCAGTCTGTTGAAACTGCTCTACGGTGAAATCCGCCTTTCCGAAGGCGAAGGAACGGTTGCAGGATTCAACCTTGGAACCCTTAGCATGCAACAGGTTCCGTTCCTACGCAGGAAATTGGGAATCGTATTTCAGGATTTCCAGCTCTTATCGGACCGGGATGTCAGATCCAACCTGGAATTCGTATTGTCTGCAACAGGTTGGAGCGACCGTTCAGCAATGGATGCCCGCATTGAGGAAGTACTGCAATTGGTCGGGCTTTCCACCAAGGGCTTTAAACTACCCCATGAGCTGAGTGGCGGCGAACAACAACGTGTCGTCATCGCACGGGCGTTTCTGAACCATCCGGAACTGATTCTTGCCGACGAACCGACCGGCAATCTTGACCCTGAAACCTCAGAGGGAATCATGCGCTTGCTACTCGATATCAGTCGTCGTGGCACAGCGGTATTGATGGCCACCCACAATTATTCCCTCATGGAGAAATTTCCTGCACGCACCTTACGCTGCGAGCAGGGTCGCCTGACGGAAAGCGGAACACTCTCAGCTGCCTAACCGAAGAGGCGGCTCTTCAAAGCCATTGCATTGGCCTTGTTGGAGAACATCGATTCCAATACACGCTTTCGCTCCTCCACTTGCTCCGGATGCCATGCGTCGTGGCTGAAAATTTCTGTCAAAGCCCTCTTGAATCCCACCGACCCATCTTCGATGTTACAAAGGGTTTCCAGCCCGGTGTCCTGGACCATTGGAGAGTTGACGAGGCAGGTTTTTCCACAAAACAGTGCGGCCAATAATTTCAACTTGATGCCGGTTGACTGGAAGGTGGGCAACACATTGACTTTCGCTCTGGAAATATGACGATGAATCTCAGCCGGTGACAGGCTGTCCAGCAATTGCACATTGGAATGACCGGCAACAGCGTTGCGCAATTCAGCAGAGGGCCGGGAGCCGGCAATGATGAGCCGGTACGGGAGATCCGAAAAAACTTCTTTGACCAGGAAAAGTGCAGCACGGTTGTTTTCACCTACAGCGAGATTACCATGGTAGAAAGCGAAATCATCTGCTGCAGGATCGATTTCCACACGATCGAACGGATGGAAAGCCGGCAGGTAAAATGTATTACCATACTTCCCATTGAAATATGAAGTGTCTTCAGGCGAAATGGCTGCAATCGAACTTGCCTTCATCAATACAGGCTCATAACGCTTGAGACGGCGTGCTTCCAAACGTAGATACCACCTTTTGATCGATCGGGATTCCACATCGGAAAGTCCTTTGTAATAATCATGCTCCACGTTATGTGTACGGACAATGCACTTGCGGCGGAAGAAAGCCGGATCGCTCAGCAGGAAAGTGGAATGAAGTCCCTCCATCAGGATCGGAGCTTCATCCTGCATCAACCTGCTTCGCAACAGTTCGGACGAACGGGACTGGACGATAAAAGGCAAAGGACCCAGAAATCGGTCGAGGCTCTTTGTCCGAGGATAATAGTGCACCGATTCACAATACTGTTCAAGCTCCTTGGCCTGTTGACGTGTCGACTGATAGCAATGCAATTGGATCTTCACGCCACACGCATGAAGGGCCTTGAGCTTGTAGAAAATATCGATGACGCCTCCGTAGTCGGCTGGATACGGCACATCTAGGGAAATGATATGTAAGTGATCAGCTGACATTTCGGACCACATCCAACAGGCGGCCACGTTCGTGCCGCCAGTCTAGTTCGGCGGCGGCAAAGGTCAGATTTTCTTTCCATTGGGCAAGTCTCGTCGCATCGCCCATCAGATCACGCATCGAGGATGCAATATCCTCAGGCTGATGGGAACGGATGATCATTCCGATTTGATAGCCCTCGACGACTTTACGGACCTCGGGTAAATCGCTTGCCAACACCGGTAATCCCGCCTGGATATAATCAAATAATTTGTTGGGCAAGGAGAAGCGGTAATTGAGGTTGGTGTCTTTGTCCAATGTCAAACCTGCATCAGCCAAGCGGGTGACCCG
>JBJTRB010000349.1:0-6206 GCA_046075925.1 Bacteroidota bacterium
CCTGGAAATCACTTTACGAAGAGTTGCCACACGACGACGCAGGAAATGCAACGGTCGGTCAGCATGTGATGCTTGACAAGACGTCCAATTGCATCGTGAACTTTCCTGCCGACAAGTTGGCCGTCATCCAGGGTCTGGAGAACTACATCGTGGTTTTCGCAGACAACGTACTGCTTATCTGTCCGAAGGACGATGAACAGCAGGTTCGCAACCTGGTAAACGATGTCAAGTTGAAAAAAGGCGACCGATACGTCTGATCGACGATAATTTCTTTCGTCAGTTCAATTCACCTACCATTTCAGAGGGGATCACCCATTCGTCGAATTGCTCGGCTGTCAGATATCCGAGCTTGACGCCAGCTTCCTTCAACGTCCAACCGTTCTTATGAGCTGTCTGGGCGATTTCTGCTGATTTATAGTAACCGATACGGGTGTTGAGTGCGGTGACCAACATGAGTGACTCCTGGAGATTCCGCTCGATGTTCTGATGTATCGGCTCGATGCCTGCAGCACACTTGTCGTTGAATGATACGCACACATCTCCGATCAGCCGTGCGGAATGGAGGAAATTGTAAATCATCACCGGCTTGAAAACATTCAACTCGAAATGACCGGTCGCTCCGCCGATGTTGATGGCGACATCGTTGCCAAGCACTTGAGCGGCGACCATGGTCATGGCCTCGCACTGGGTAGGATTGACTTTACCGGGCATGATGGAGGATCCTGGCTCGTTATCCGGAATATGGATTTCACCGATTCCGCAACGCGGTCCGGAAGCCAGCAGACGTATATCGTTTGCGATTTTCATCAGTGAACAAGCGACCGTCTTCAGAGCGCCATGGGCCTCGACTATCGCATCATGAGCCGCCAACGCTTCGAATTTGTTTTCGGCGGTCCGAAAAGGAAGTCCGGAAAGTTGTGCGATATGCTTGGCCACACTCACATCATAACCCTTGGGCGTATTGATGCCGGTCCCTACTGCTGTTCCACCCAATGCCAGCTCGGCAAGATGGTGCAACGTATGCTCGATGGCGCGCAAGCCGTGATCCAGCTGCGATACATAACCTGAAAGTTCCTGACCAAGAGTAAGCGGTGTGGCATCCATCAAGTGGGTGCGACCGATTTTCACGATCGGCATGAACTCCTTCGACTTGGAAGCCAGCGTGTCGCGTAGTTTCTTTATTCCCGGCACGGTCACCTCCATGAGGATACGGTATGCTGCGATGTGCATCGCAGTGGGGAACGTATCGTTGGACGACTGTGATTTGTTCACATCGTCATTCGGATGCACGGACTTTTTCTCGTCGTTGAGCGATCCACCTGCCATGACATGCGCCCGATAGGCGATCACCTCGTTCACGTTCATGTTGGACTGGGTTCCCGAACCGGTTTGCCAGACAACCAACGGAAACTGATCATCCAGACTTCCAGAGAGGATCTCGTCACAGACCTTTCCGATCATGTCGCATTTCTCCGCCGGTAAGACACCCGCATCGCGGTTGGCAAGTGCAGCTGCTTTTTTCAGGATGGCGAAAGCCTGGATGATTTCGCGAGGCATTCGGTTGATATCCTGTGCGATCCTGAAATTATCGATAGAACGCTGCGTCTGTGCGCCCCAATATACATGCGCAGGGACTTCAACGGTCCCCATCGTGTCTTTCTCTTTACGGAATTCCATGAGGTGAAGCGGATAAAATGGTTGATACGGTTTAGGTTATCAGAAATACAAGATCAGTTCTTGCTCTCTTCCATGAGGAAAGCCTTGATGAACGGATCGAGATCTCCGTCAAGCACTCCCTGTGTATCGGATGTTTCTACATCGGTACGGAGGTCTTTCACGAGCTTGTAAGGATGCAGGACATAGTTCCTGATCTGGGAGCCCCACTCGATTTTCTTTTTGGTGGCTTCGGCAGCCGCTTTGGCCTCGTTCTTCTTGCGCATCTCCAACTCATACAGCTGCGACTTCAACATCATCATGGCGCGTTCCCTGTTGGCTCCCTGTGATCGCTCGACCTGGCAAACGACTACGATGCCGGAAGGCTTGTGAGTGATCTGCACTTTGGTTTCCACCTTGTTCACATTCTGCCCTCCTGCTCCGCCCGATCGGGAAGTCTGTATCTCGATATCTGCGTCTTTGATTTCGATATGGATGGTCTCATCCACGACTGGATAAGCGAAAACAGAAGCGAAGGAGGTATGACGACGTGCGTTGGAATCGTACGGTGAAATACGGACCAAACGGTGGACACCGCTCTCCCCTTTGAGGTAGCCGTACGCATAATCGCCATCGATCTGCAAGGAACAGGACTTAATTCCGGCGGTGTCACCGTCGGACAGGTCGAGTTCGGTGACCTTGTAACCGTGTTTCTCCGCCCACATGATATACATGCGCATGAGCATGGAAGCCCAGTCCTGGCTCTCGGTGCCACCTGCACCTGAGTTGATATTGATGATGGCGGAAAGGTGATCTTCCTCCGAACTCAACATGTTCTTGAATTCGAGGTCTTCCAGCAGAACCAAAGACTGCTGGTAATTGGCATCCAGCTCTTCTTCGGTGGTCTCCCCAGCCTTGTAAAAATCGAATAATACGGCGAGGTCTTCGATAGAGGAATCGACTTTTCCGAATGCTTCCGTCCAGTTTTTCTTCTGACGGATACTCTTCATGAGCTTCTCGGCCGCTTTGGGATCGTCCCAAAAGCCGGCTTCGTGGCTCTTTTTTTCTTCTTCAGCGATGGAACTCAGTTTACCATCGATGTCAAAGATGCCCCCTTAGCACTTCCGAGCGCCCCTTAAGTTCTTTTAGTTGTTCTGCAGTCATAGCGGGTGCGAAGATAATGAAATTCATCGGTCATAGATAAACATTGACCGATGACGGTCGCCATCAGTCTTCCGTCGAATCGCCCAATAATTGCCACACCAACTCCGGCTCGAATCCCCGTTGAATGGCATATCGTGCTATCAGCTGCTTTCGCTTGCCTGGGTGCTCCTCTTTCAGCTTTGCTGCCTTTTCACGCAATACACTGGAAAGGGTCTTTCGGTAATCAGCATCGCTGATAGCAGCCAACGCCTGCCGGATCAACGGTTCAGAAACCTGTTTGGTTTTCAATGCCTGCTTGATCTTGGTTTTACCCCACTTTTTGATGCGGAATTTTCCGCCAGCGAATGCAGCTGCAAATCGCTCCTCACGCAAATATCCCTCGGCTATCAATTCAGCAAGCAGGGATTCGACATCTCGCCGATGTAAACCCCATGAATACAATTTATCCCTGACTTCTTGCTGGCTCCTCTCCTGGAATGCGCAGTATTTCCGTGCACGAGCACCGGCTTTCTCAGGAGTGATAATACTGCTTCGGGTCTGGTCCATCATGTAGAAATCATCTTATCGGATAATAGACATCCGTTTCCCAACGTGCAGTATCCTTCTCTTCCGTTGGTCCGATGACATAAGATTCCCATGGATTACCTGTCACAACCAACTGCCTGTCTTTCATGAATTGACTGATCGCTTCGTGTGCCAGAGCGGTTCTTTCATAGGGACCGAAATAACGGACCATCAAGGCCTTCCCGGATTTCAATTCACCGGCGAGGACATCACCGGAAGAAGCACCTGGCGAACCCACCGGTATGGCCATCTCCAAGTCCATGGCGCTTGATTGCGGATGATAAATGACGAATGGAGAACCGGCTTGGGTCAGACCCTGCTTCACGACCGACGCACGTACCTTGGTGAATCCATCCGTGATGACGATTCGGCCTTTCAAAGCATCGGATCGGGATCGTGTGGAAAGGTAGTACGTCACGGGTAGTTGGACTTGATCGACCGTTAATTCGGCAGGCGGTGCGGCTTGGGATTCAAGTTGGACTTTGAGTCGTTCGAGTCCTTGCTCGAAATCAGTACCCGCCTTGTCGTTCATCAATCGACCCAGGATCCTTAGCAGCGGATTGTAACCGGCATCGAATGAGAGTGTCCAAGTGAGCTCTGTCCCATCGGTGACAGGACTGAAAACATACTCTCCTTTTGCAACACCATTTTCCATGAAATGCAATTCCTGTTCGATCCGCTCCGGGCGTTTACAGGCGACATTGCGCATGGATCCGGTACCTACTTCGTCATGGTCACTTTTCCAACTGAGTGTGGCTCCTACACCTGAAGCGGGACCGTCCTGCTCGTAGTCGGCAGTCGTATCCTTCACATACCAGGGCGACCAGGTGTTGAAGAGCGAAAGGTCGGCGACATAATCGTATACCTTTTCAGGAGGAAGGAGTATGACGATGGAGCGTCGCACTTCTATGCGGGCAGGAAAGAACAGCAATCCGATCAAAGAGGTGAGTACCAAAAGCACAGCCAAAGCCATGAGTACTCGTTTAAGCATTTTCATTCGTTCAGTCAGGAATTCTATAGGTGGTAGTCAATCGGGAAACCGTCTCATCAGATCTTGATTTCTTCCTCGGAAGAATTGAAGAAACGGTACTCCATGATGTGGTATGAATTATTCGAGTTCACTTTCAGCCGCACCTTGTATTTCTTGCGCCATTGATGGGTGATGGATTGCCAGAACAGTCCTTTGTTCAAGTAGGCGTCCAGATAAGGATGCACCTGGATGGTCAACTCTTTTTCATTCTGTTCTTGGACGAAGTAACGCAAGCGGTTTTCGATTTCGTCCACCAACAGGATGCTGGCTTTGATTTCGCCGGTACCGTCGCACGCAGGACATTTTTCGACGGTGGTGATGTTGGTCTCGGGACGCACACGTTGCCTGGTGATCTGAACCAACCCGAACTTGCTTGGCGGAAGAATGGTATGCTTGGCACGGTCCTTCTTCATTTCATTGCGCAGATGCTCGAACAGCGTCTTGCGGTTGTTCGGATTGTGCAGATCGATGAAATCGACTACGATGATGCCACCCATGTCCCGAAGGCGCAATTGCCGGGCGATCTCACTGGCAGCATCCATGTTCACTTGCAACGCATTGTTCTCTTGTCCGCCTTCGCCTTCAGCTGTTTTTACACGACCTCCGCTGTTCACATCGATTACATGCATCGCCTCGGTGTGTTCGATGATCAGGTAGGCGCCGTTGGCCATGTTGACGGTCTTGCCGAAGGAAGACTTGATCTGCTTCTCGATGCCGAAGTGCTCGAAGATGGGTTGCTTGCCTTTGTAATGGCGGACAATCTCGATGTGTTCAGGAGCGATGGTCTGAATGTAACTCCTAATCTCCTCGTAAAGGACAGGGTCATTCACATGGATCGCATTGAAATTCGCATTGAGGAGATCGCGCAAGATGGTGGAAGTGCGATTCAATTCGCCCAGCACCTTTTGAGGAGGCTTTGCAGTGGCCAGGTTTTCAAATGCCGACTTCCATTTGGCTACGAGATCGGAAATATCCTGATCCAGCTCCGCCGTTTTCTTGCCCTCGGCGACTGTCCGAACGATCAAACCGAATCCTTTGGGTTTGATCGACATGGCTAGACGCTTCAAGCGCTGTCTTTCCTCTGAACTTTTAATTTTCTGAGAAATGGAGACCACATCGGTGAATGGAACAAGCACCACATATCTCCCAGCCAATGAAAGCTCGGAGGTGATGCGAGGGCCTTTTGTACTGATGGGTTCCTTGGCTACCTGAACCAGGACCCATTGATTGGCCGAAAGGACGCTGTTGATTTTCCCGCTCTTATCGATATCCTGCTCTGCACCCAGATTGCTTAGCATCGGGTCAGGTCGCTTACCGGTGGTGGTAAGCTTGATCAGCTTTAGCAGGGATTGTACCTGCGGACCAAGGTCGAGATAATGCAAAAAAGCATCTTTCTCGTGACCGACGTCTACGAAAGCGGCATTAAGACTTGGAATCAGTTTTCTTACACGCCCCAGGTAGATATCTCCGACCTGGAAATGCTGATCCTTCTTCTCACTGTTCAATTCAACCAGTTGACGCTCCTGGAGCAAGGCGATATTCACCTCTCCGGCCGTCGAACTGATTACGAGCTCGTTATTCAATTAAAATACGTTTTCAAACACAGCAACCGCGTAGGCGGTACCGAGAGAAATGGACCCAGACTGTGCAGCAGTACGGACAAAAACGGTCGACGACGCATCGGCGACCAAGGACGCAATGGCGAAAATGTCCGTTCGCAGTACGGATGGATGCTGCACGGCAAAGGAAGTCAAGTGGGGACGTATCCCCACTGTTCCTTACCGGTTCTTCTTCT
>JBJTRB010000350.1:0-5045 GCA_046075925.1 Bacteroidota bacterium
CAGGGGCCCCATAGGCCAGCACGCGAAAGATTCCCACGGATATTTCACCTTCCCGAAACTTGAAGGCGAAATCGGTCCAAGGATGATTTTCCGCGGAAAAGAACGTTTGGTTTGGAGCTTGAACAATTACCTTGGGCTGGCCAATCATCCGGATGTGAGAAAAGCGGATGCTGATGCCGCGGCTCGTTTCGGTTTTGCCTCTCCCATGGGAGCTCGCATGATGTCGGGCAACACCGATTATCATGAAAAGCTGGAAAACGAACTTTCCGCTTTCATGGGCAAAGAAGACACCATCCTGCTCAACTTCGGCTACCAAGGCATGGTTTCGGCCATTGATTCGTTGGTAGACCGTCATGACGTGATCGTTTATGACTCCGAAAGCCACGCATGCATCATCGACGGCGTTCGCCTCCACATGGGCAAACGTTTCGTTTTCCCTCATAACGATATTGCCAATTGTGAAAAACAGTTGGAGCGTGCTACACGGATCGTAGAAGAAACCGGCGGTTCCATACTCGTCATCACCGAAGGCGTCTTCGGTATGCGTGGCGACCAAGGCCGTATCAAGGATATCGTTGCCCTTAAAAAGAAATTCCAGTTCCGCCTTTTCGTTGACGATGCTCATGGTTTCGGCACGATGGGCAAAACCGGTGCTGGTACCGGCGAAGAGCAGGGTGTTCAGGAAGGAATCGACGTCTATTTCGGTACGTTCGCTAAAAGCATGGCCATGATCGGTGGCTTCATTTCCTCCAACGAGGACGTGATCGAATACCTCCGATACAATATGAGGTCGCAGATTTTCGCTAAATCGATGCCCACTCCCCTGGTCATCGGCGCCCTAAAGCGCTTGGAACTGCTCCGCTCCCAGCCTGCCCTGAAGGACGACCTTTGGAAAATCGTCAACGCCCTTCAAAGCGGCTTAAAAGAGGCCGGATTTGAAATCGGGAATACCGAGAGTCCTGTGACTCCCGTTTACATGAACGGAAGCATTCCTGAGGCGACCAACCTGATTTATGATCTGCGCGAGAACCATGATATTTTCTGTTCCATGGTCGTTTATCCTGTCGTTCCCAAAGGCATGATTATCTTACGCCTCATTCCCACTGCTGTTCACTCGCTCAAGGATGTCCAATACACCATTGACGCCTTCCGTAAAGCGTATGTCAAGCTGAAAGCGGGTGAATACATGTCCGACAAAATTGCAGCCTTCTAATACGATCATTCATCAACTACGAATTCCTTTCTATCTCAAAACCCTAAACACTTACTGCCATGAAAGAGTACGAAAAAATCAAGCAGCTGGTCGCCACCATCGAAGAAGACGTCATCAAGTTTTCTGAAAAAGGAAACGCAGCAGCAGGCACCCGTGTCCGCAAGGGCCTTCAGGAAATCAAGCGTGCCTGCCAGGAAATGCGCGATGCGATTCAGAACCTCAAGAAAAGCGACGAACCAGGTTCCTGATAGCTTTATTCAACACATTTATCTTCCCCCGGGCCCGCAAGGTCCGGGTTTTTCATGCGGTCGATTTGCCAAAGTCGACGGATTTCGGATATTTGCAGCCCGAAAAACGATTCGGCGAGGTAGCTCAGGTGGTTAGAGCGCAGGATTCATAACCCTGAGGTGGAGGGTTCGATTCCCTCCCTCGCTACAGTTATGTTTTGAATGAGAAAAGCGGGTAAGCAGTTGATAGCTGTTTACCCGCTTTTGATTTGTAGAAGGTCAGGATATTACAAGGATTCGATCAGGATGACCGATGCGGACCCGTACTCGATCCATCAGACATTTTCCGGATACGCTCTATCCAAGAAGCGGGAATGATGTTTCAGCGTTCTTAGAACCAAAGAGATTACGATACAAACGACACAAGCGATCAAGAGCCTGTCGCCTACTACGATTTTCCCATAACGCACCCATCCGATTAGCACTTCCATGTACAGGTAGCTGAGTGCGATGGAAATGACTCCGGAATATTCCCCTCTCAATCCCGGTTTAAAGGAAAAAGGAACCACAGGAGGAATAAATCCTTTCAGTCGTGGAAGAAAGGCCGGAACTTCGGAGCTCCACTCGTTAAATGCCTGCCCGAATTTGTTCGCTATGAAGGCCTCTTCTGCCAACATGATGCGTTCATAATACACCCAGTAAATCAGTGAGAAGAGCAGCATGAAAACAACGGACTCCGTAAATACGACAAGTCCTAACCAAACCAGGTAATTTCCCAAATAAAGCGGATGACGCACGACTGAATAGATGCCGGTCGTATTCAAACGTTCAGCCACCTGCTCGTCACGATTTCGACCGCTTGTTCCAGGAGCGGCTGTACCGACCGTGTAAAACCGAACAGACATACCAAGGAATACCAATAGCGCCGATCCCCAATGAAAAGCCATTCTCAAACAGGACGAATGGTTTTGATAATCCGTGAAGGGTATGACCAGTGCAACAAATAGAAATATCAGTAACGGAAGTTGACCTCTGTAGCGGAAAAGCAGCAAGCCGCTTTTTTCCATGGAATCCCTTAGCCTCATGGGGGCAAATAACGACAATTAGCCAGTCCCTTCAACTATTATCGGTGAATTCATATCGGGAAAATGAGTATCTTCGTGACCCTTTTAAAGGCACCTTGCCTCTTATTCAACTTTAAGCGATAGTGTGAAGATGGAAACAATGACCCACAACAAACAGAAGCTCACCCTCGAATTCGAAATAAAATCTTCTCCAAAGATCCTTTTCAACTACCTAAGCAATGCCAGTGCCCTTGAAGAGTGGTTCGCTGATAAAGTGATCATCCGTGAGGGAGACTACGTATTCAGCTGGGATGGTTCCGAACAACGTGCAAGCATCGTTACTCGCAAAGAGAACCAGTCGATCCGTTATAAGTGGGTGGGTAGCGAAGACTATTTTCAATTCGACATCGTGCAGGATGAAATCACCGGCGACATCGCGTTGGTGGTAACCGATTTCACCTTACCGGAAGACAAGGACGCCAGCGTTCGTTTGTGGGAGTCCCAAATACAGGAGCTCAAGCACCACATCGGCTGCTGATCAGTGCTTCAGGAATTCCCTGAACCAGCTTGCGGTCTCTACGCCCGCCTCAGTCAGTGCCTGGTGATTTTCCAGTGAGAATTTTCTTCCCAGCTTGATAAAACCATTCGATTGCACATGTTCTTCCATTTCCTCTGCTGTAAGCGAGGCGATAGGACGATAGTTATCAGAACCGAAATCGTATTGCCAAGGCGATGCATGCACGCAAAAGTGCAGCTCGTAGCATGAGATGCTCTCCAACCGTTCGCGAAGGTTGTTCATCAACGGCAGCAATGCCTCTCCTTGCAGATGTAATGCGAAACTGAATTCGTTCCCCCACCAGCACATGCTGCGCATGGCGAACACAGCTTCCTTTTTGAACATTCTGGGATAATCCAGCAATGTGTATGGGAATCCAGCGTAGTTCTCGCCCCTGAAGATCTTGCCGCGTTCCGTATCGACACCCTTTACCGGAATCGACCAATCGGCTACCTTCTGGCTCAGGGCGACCTTCAGCTCGGAAAACATTCCATCCAGCTTGATCACCAGTCCGGACTTCACCTGATAATACCTGCGATCAGACAACAGGGCGAATTCCTCGTCGCTTATCTTCATTTTAGTAAATTGCGGAGTTGAGTTGCAAGCAAATATAGGGTGAAGAAACTGACCGTACTGCTGCTAAGATCGTTTGTCGGACCGTTCGTCCTGACTTTCATGATCGCCTTGTTTGTGTTGCTGATGCAATTCCTTTGGAAATACATCGACGACCTGGTGGGCAAAGGTCTGGGCGCAGTCGTCATCACCAAATTGATGGTGTACGTTTCCGTGACCCTGGTGCCCTTAGCGCTTCCACTTGCCCTGCTCCTTTCTTCCATCATGACATTCGGCAATCTGGCTGAACAGTCAGAACTCACTGCTTGTAAGTCGGCCGGCATCAGTCTACAGCGCATCATGCGCCCGCTTACATTGACCGCTTTGGGATTGGCCATCGGCGCTTTCCTCTTTTCCAATTATGTATTACCCATCGCCAATCTAAAGATGAATGCACTGCTCTATGATGTGCGTCAACAAAAGCCTGCTTTGTATATCACGGAAGGAGTCTTTTATAACGGGATAGACGGATATTCTATCAAAGTGGGCCACAAGGCCGATGATGGAGAAACCTTGGAACAGGTTGTCATTTATGACCACACCGGAAACAGAGGTAACACCAAGATGGTGATGGCACAAAAAGGAAAGATGGCCATGTCGGAAGATGAGCGGTTTCTGATCGTCACCCTTTTCGACGGCTCCAGTTACGATGAACAGGAAGACCAACGACGTAAAGGCGATCACCCCTTGCTCCGCACCGAATTCAAGGAAGAAGTCTTCCGCTTCGACCTCTCCTCCTTCAAGCTGACCCGCACCAACGAGCAATTGTTCAAGGATAACTTTCAAATGCTGAATCTTGCCCAACTCGAGCATGCCTCCGATTCCATCCGGACTTCCATGCTTGAGAAAAGAAAAGATGTGAAAAATCGGATATTGGAACAGGAAGTACTTCCTAAAAACAATCGAATGAAAGCAGAGGCCGCTAAACAAGTAACGGCTTTTCAACCCGACACTAAACGACTGTATAATGCTGCACTCTATGCAGCGAGAGGCATCAAAGGTTCACTGGACGATGCCGCTCAAGACCTTGAAATAAAAGAAAAGGTTTTAGCCAGACATGAGATCGAATGGCACAGGAAGTTCACGCTCTCTTTTGCCTGTCTCATACTTTTCTTCGTAGGCGCTCCCCTTGGCGCCATCATCCGTAAAGGAGGATTGGGAATGCCGGTAGTGGTTTCCATCTTATTTTTCGTTTCCTACCATGTAATCAGTATTACCGGGGAAAAATTTGCACGCGAAGGAGTCTTGTCACCACCACAGGGAATGTGGCTATCCACCTTGATCCTGCTGCCCATCGGAATACTGTTGACGTTGAAGGCCACCAGTGACAGTGCGATCTTTTCCGCCGAGCGGTACAGGCTATTTACCTTTAG
>JBJTRB010000351.1:0-4767 GCA_046075925.1 Bacteroidota bacterium
GACATGGATGCGCTTCCGATTCTGGAAGCCAATCAGGTGGAGTACCGTTCTACACGCGATGGTGTGATGCATGCCTGCGGTCATGACGTGCATACATCTTCGCTGTTGGGAGTTGCGGGAATCCTGCACGAACTCCGCGATCGTTTCGAAGGCACGGTGAAATTGATTTTCCAGCCGGGCGAAGAAAAAGTTCCCGGAGGAGCTTCGCTGATGATCCGTGATGGTGTTTTGCAAAGTCCCGCACCGATATCCGTACTCGGCCAGCATGTGATGCCGCAGCTTCCTGCCGGAAAGGTCGGTTTCAGGAAAGGTCTTTACATGGCCAGTGCCGATGAATTATACCTCACCATCCGTGGCAAAGGCGGACACGGTGCCATGCCGCATACAGTGATCGACCCGGTCATGATTGCTGCGCAAGTACTCGTTTCACTGCAACAGGTCGTGAGTCGCTTCGCTAAGCCCTCTGTGCCTACCGTGCTTTCCTTCGGCAAAGTGGTTGCTGATGGCGCTACCAACGTTATTCCCGACCATGTACGACTGGAAGGAACGTTCAGGACGCTGGACGAGAGGTGGAGGGAGGAGGCTCATCGTAGGATGAGAGCCGTGGTGGAAGGAATCGTATCCTCTATGGGTGGCACATGTGATTTCGAAATCAGAAAAGGGTATCCATTCCTTGTCAACGATGAACCGCTCACCGAGCGGACACGGCGTTGGGCAGAAGAATATGTCGGCGCTGAGAACATAGAAGACCTTGAGATCTGGATGGCTTCGGAGGATTTCGCCTATTACTCACAGCAAGTGCCCTCGTGTTTTTACCGCCTTGGCGTACGCAACGAAGCACGTGGAATCGTTTCGTCGGTGCATACGCCTACTTTCGATGTCGACGAGTCATCGCTGGAGCTGGGCGTCGGACTGATGGCGTGGTTGGCGCTGAAGGAGCTTGAAGGATAATTCAGAATTCAATTCTTGATGTTCAAGGTTCAAAGTTTAAAGTTCAAGGTTCAAATTTAGAGTTCTTGAACATTGAAACTTGAACTTTGAACCCTACCCCTTGCCCTTCGACAAGCTCAGGGCAAGAGCCTTGAATATGAAAAAGGGATTCCTTACTGGAATCCCTTTTTCGTTAAGCGTCGATCTTCGCGTACTTCGAATTCTGTTCGATGAAATCGCGGCGCGGCGGTACGTCGTCGCCCATGAGCATGGAAAAGATGCGATCGGCTTCGGCTGCGCTGTCGATGGTGACTTTGCGCAAGGTGCGTGAAGCCGGATTCATCGTGGTTTCCCACAGCTGTTCGGCGTTCATTTCTCCGAGACCTTTGTAACGCTGCACGTTCACATTTTCTTCCTTACCACCGCCGGCAAGTTCTTTGATGGCGGCGATACGTTGCTCGTCGTTCCAGGCGTATTGCTGGTCTTTTCCTTTTTTCACGAGGTAGAGCGGAGGTGTAGCGATGTACAGGTAGCCTGCTTCGATGAGTTCTTTCAGGTGACGGAAGAAGAAGGTGAGGATCAGCGTGGTGATGTGGCTGCCGTCCACGTCGGCATCGGTCATGATGATCACTTTGTGGTAGCGGATCTTATCCATGTTCAATGGACGACCTTCTTTGTTGTCGTCCCGAAACACGCCCAACGCCGTGTAGATGTTCCGTATTTCCTCGTTCTCGTAGATCTTGTACTCCATCGCCTTTTCCACGTTGAGGATTTTTCCTCGCAAGGGAAGGATGGCTTGGAACCTACGGTCGCGGCCCTGCTTGGCGGTACCGCCGGCGGAGTCTCCCTCGACGAGGTAGAGTTCGCAGGCAGAAGCGTCGCTCTCGGAGCAGTCGGCCAATTTGCCTGGAAGACCCGTAGAGGACAATGCATTCTTGCGTTGTACCAATTCACGGGCTTTTCGAGCTGCATGTCGCGCCGTCGCTGCAAGGATGACCTTCTCGACGATCATCTTCGCGAAGCGAGGGTTTTCCTCCAGGTATTTCTCCAGCATATCGGCAACGGCCTGGTCGACCGCGCCCATCACTTCGTTATTCCCGAGTTTGGTCTTGGTCTGTCCTTCGAACTGAGGTTCAGCCACCTTGACGGAAACGATCGCAGTCAGGCCCTCGCGGAAGTCGTCGCCCGAAATTTCGAACTTGACTTTATCCATCATACCCGATTTGTCGGCGTAACTTTTCAAAGTGCGGGTGAGCGCCCTGCGGAATCCTGCAAGGTGTGTACCGCCTTCGTGTGTATTGATGTTATTTACGTACGAGTGGATGTTCTCGTTGAAAGACGTGTTGTATTGCATCGCCACCTCAACCGGAATGCCCGCGCGTTCACCTTCCATGTAAACAGGCTCAGGGATGAGTCGCTCGCGGTTCGCGTCGAGATAGGAGACGAATTCTTTGAGTCCGCCCTCGCTGTAGAAAGTCTGGCTCGGGTGGTTGCCTTCCGCGTCGGACTCGCGTTCGTCGGTAAGTTTCAAACGGATGCCTTTGTTCAGGTAAGCCAGCTCGCGCAAGCGGGCCGACAAAGTATCGTAATGATAGATGCCTGAATGGAAGATGGTGAGGTCCGGAAGGAAGTGCACGGTTGTTCCCGTGCGGTCAGTAGTGCCGGTTTCCTTTACAGCATACATCGGCTTACCACGTTCGTATTCCTGCTCGTAGATTTTTCCTTTACGATGTACGGTTACATGCAGGTGCGTTGACAATGCATTGACGCACGATACACCTACGCCGTGCAGACCACCGGATACTTTGTAGGAGTCCTTGTCGAATTTTCCACCGGCGTGCAGCACGGTCATCACCACTTCCAACGCGCTCTTCTTTTCCTTCGGGTGCATGTCGGTCGGAATGCCACGACCATCGTCTTGTACCGAAATGGAATTATCCGGATGAATGCGGACTTCGATATTGCGGCAGTAACCGGCCAAGGCTTCGTCAATCGAGTTGTCGACGACTTCGTATACAAGATGGTGCAATCCCTTGAAGCCGATGTCGCCGATGTACATCGCCGGGCGTTTGCGTACGGCCTCAAGTCCTTCAAGGACCTGTATGCTGTCCGCTGAGTAATCCTGTGCTTTAGTGGTCAAGGGGGTTTCTTCTGTCGACACGTGCTGGCTGGTCAAATCATTCATATTGATGGCGCTCTGCAGGCGCAGGAATAAGGGTATTGGCAGTTAATCAGGATACGCCCAAAAACGCTATCTGCAGCGGGTTTAGGACGGTTCTACAAGATACGAAAACGCCCCCTTTCGACCAACGGTTTCGGCGTCCTGAACAATGATTTTTCAGCACCATTTATTCACTTGTAAACAACTGGAAAACAGCTATTTGAAACGGAAAAAAATCCGAAGGACAATGCCTTTATTGTTGGGGTTTATAAGCCTTTCATCCTACTTCAGAAAAACCACGTTTTAAGGCAGGAAATGGGCAGTAGGTAAAGCTGGATTTCAGTAATCCAATTCAAGGTCAAGGCGACGTTTCAATTCGTTCAAAAGCGGATGACGTTCCGCCATTCGGTTGAATTTTTCGCTCGGTGTATAGGGAACCTGAGTGGAGGTGTCGCCCATCTGCACTTGCACTTCGAGTTGAATGAAATGATTTGAAAGCGAATGCCTGATGTGTCCAAGCAGATCAGGCTTCATTTCGTTCAAATCCTTTTCGACTGCCGGACTATCGACGACGAACAGATAATTTTCTTCTGATTGCTGTTCGGGCTGACGTTTGGTCATCGCTGCTGCGATGGCATAACGTCCTTGTTCGTTGATTTGCTTTGCGTAATCATTCCAGAGTTTCTGGAATTGTACAGGAGAAAAACGCTGCCTCGGTAGTTCCTGGGCTTTGACCTCTAATGGTCCGTCATTTTTTTTTTCGCTGTCCTTTTCTGGATTCAGTGAAATCTTGGCAAGACGAGTGGGCGCTGCTTTGGAAGCAGGAGGAGGCGGAGGCGCAGGAGGTTTAGGAATCGCAGTTGCGGCAGCAGCAGTGGGTGGAGTAGCTGGACTGGCGGTAGCAGCTGCAGCTGGTTTTACGATTGCAGGAGCAGCGGTAGGAACCGCGGTAGCAGGTTTTTCTATGCCTCCTTGCTGCAACATGCAGAGCTTTAGCAATGTGAATTCTACGTGCAGCCGTTGGTTACGAGCCGATTTGAATTGCAGATCAGCCTGCTGGGTCACATCCATACCGGCAATCAGCCAATTGGAAGGACATTGTTGTGCCTGAACCCGGAAGCGGTCGCGTACCGAAGCGCTTACATCCAATAACGGTAGCGTCACTTCGTCTTTACACACCAGCAAATCCCTAAGGTGGGAAGAAAGTCCGGATAGAAAATGATGCGCATCGAATCCGTGTGCAAGCACCTTGTCGAATTCCAACAGCACGGCAGAAGTGTTCGCAGTGAGTATCTGGTCTGTTATCCTGAAATAATAATCGTAGTCGAGAATGTTGAGGTTGTCGATGGCAGCTTTGTAAGTCAGCTTATTGCCAGCAAAGCTGACCAACTGATCGAACATGGAAAGTGCATCACGGAGTGCTCCATCTGATTTTCGGGCGATGACGTGCAAGGCCTCTTCCTCCGCTTCCACACCTTCTTTACCGGCCACCATGGCCAAATGCTTCGCAATATCCTCCACGGTGATGCGGCTGAAATCGAAAATCTGACAACGGGATAGTATCGTGGGAATGATCTTGTGTCTCTCTGTGTTGTCGCCGCCTCACCCGGAGGAAGAGGGCGGCGGTTGGAAAGTGTTGAGGAACGTATTGAATGCGCTGGTGCTGAGCATGTGCA